>NZ_LUGJ01000017.1:0-84565 GCF_001682955.1 Megasphaera sp. DISK 18 | reverse complement strand
GACAGACCATGGTCTGTCTGCCGACGGAATCGTCGGCTCGCAGACGATGGAAGCGCTCTCTGAAGCCAGCGGTCGCCCGGTTCCGGAAGAAGCTGCATCGGCGACGGAAGGTCACCAGCGTCGGTTGGTTATGGAAGCTACGGCTTATACGGCTCAAGATGGCGGCGGCAGTGGATACACTGCAACCGGCCAGTATCTCCAGCGTGGTATGGTTGCCGTTGACCCGTCGGTTATTCCCCTCGGCTCTCAGCTTTACATTGAAGGTTACGGCTATGCCGTTGCCGCTGATACCGGTGGAGCTATTGTCGGTGACCGTATTGACTTGGCCATGGATTCTACTAGTGAAGCCCTTAATTTCGGCCGTCAAGACGTCGTCGTTTATGTATTAGGTTAATCTCAAGTTGATGCTAGGATATCCATTAGCTGAAAAGGGGCTGTTGTACAGTAAGTTGTGCAACAGCCTTTTTTTTCGCCTCGTTTTGTGGTATCCTTAAAAGGATTTATATAGTGATGTAATTCAGGGAGGCTATTGCTGAATGAAAAATACTATTGCACTTATCCTCGCTGCCGGCAAGGGGACGCGAATGAAATCGAAGTTTCCCAAGGTTTTGCACAAAGTCGGCGGCGTTCCGATGGTGGAACAGGTGCTTCGGGCTGTTAAGGCAGCCGGAACGACGCGCCAAATTGTTGTTGTCGGTTTTGGCGGAGAACAGGTCCGCGACTACCTCGGTGACCGGGCTGAAACGGTTGTACAGCAGGAACAGCTCGGTACCGGTCATGCTGTGCTGCAGGCGGAACCGTTGTTGCAAGGCGCTTCCGGTACACTTCTCGTTACCTGCGGCGACACTCCTTTGGTAACGACGGAAACCTTTACGGCTCTCATCGACTGCCATGAAAAGAGCGGTGCTGCGGCAACGGTACTGACGGCACATATGCCGGATCCGACGGGCTACGGCCGCGTTATCCGTGATGATAAAGGGCAGGTCGTCAAAATTGTCGAGCAAAAAGACGGCACGCCGGAAGAACTGGCTGTCGACGAAGTAAATGCCGGCATTTATTGCTTTGATATGCCCCTTTTGTGGGATATGCTGCACAACGTTACCAATGACAATGCTCAGGGCGAGTATTACTTGACCGATATCATCGGCATGCTCGTATCGTCGGGCCGCGTTGTCAGTGCTTTTGCAGCTCCGTCCTATGATGAAACGCTGGGGGTCAACTCCCGTCAGCAAATGGCAGAAGCAGAACAAATTATGCGTCGCCGTAAACTGGACCAGCTCATGGCCGACGGCGTTTCTATTATTGATCCTAATAATACCTATGTCGACACGACCGTTACCATCGGCCGCGATACGGTACTTTATCCGGGAACGATTCTCGAAGGTCAGACGGTCATCGGCGAGGACTGCCACATCGGCCCTTATGTCCGCATGACCAATGTACTGATGGGCGATGATGACCATGTGCAGTTCATGTATGCTCATGACTGCCAAATCAAAAACGGCTGTGAAGTCGGGCCTTTCGTTCACTTCCGCCCCGATACGGTTATCGGCAATCACGTAAAAGTCGGAAATTATATGGAAGTCAAAAACTCGACTGTCGGAGACGGCACAAAACTGCCTCACCTCAGTTATATCGGCGACAGCGATGTCGGTCAGAACGTCAATATCGGCTGCGGGACGATTACTGTCAATTATGACGGAAAAATCAAGCACCGCACGACCATCGGCAATCACGCTTTTGTCGGCTGCAACAGTAACCTCGTAGCGCCGGTTACGGTCGGTGATTACGCCTATGTCGGTGCCGGTTCTACGATTACCAAAGACGTACCGGCCAAATCCTTATCCGTTGCCCGCGCTCGGCAGCGCAATATCGAAGACTGGGTTAAAGACGATACCTATAAGAAATAACACTTTCTCCACCTAGCGTTTATCGGTTTTTATATCGAATCATATATTACAATATTCATACAGGGAGGCTCATTATGAGTTACGAAGACGGGAAAAAGCTGAAGATTTTTACGGGGAATGCCAATCCGGAATTGGCCAAAGAAATTGTTGAGTACCTTGGATTAGAATTAGGCAAGGCCTTTGTCGGTAAGTTCAATAATGGTGAAATTCAGGTCATGATCGATGAAAGCGTCCGCGGTAAGGATGTATTCGTCATTCAGCCGACCTGCCAGCCGGCTAACGATACCCTCATGGAACTGCTGATCATGGCGGATGCCCTGAAACGCGCTTCGGCAAAACATATTACCGCCGTTGTTCCGTACTATGGCTATGCTCGTCAGGACCGCAAGACCCGCGGCCGTGAACCGATTACCTCGAAACTGGTTGCTGATTTAATGACCAGAGCGGGAATCACCCGCGTCGTTACGATGGACCTCCATGCCGGCCAGATCCAGGGCTTCTTTGATATCCCTGTCGATCACCTCGGTTCGGCTTCCATCATCGCTCAGTATATTAACCAGAAAAAAGAAGAAACCGATTTGGGTGACCTCGTCGTCGTATCGCCGGACCTCGGCGGCGTAACCCGTGCCCGTGACCTGGCTGACCGGGTCAGTGCGCCTATTGCCATCATCGAAAAACGCCGTCCTCGTCCGGGCGTTGCCGAAGTCATGAATATCATTGGTGATATCAAGGGCAAGACCTGTATCCTCGCCGACGATATCGTCGATACGGCAGGTTCCTTATGCGGCGGTGCCAAAGCCTTGAAGGAAATGGGAGCTTCCCGCGTATTTGCAGCCTGCGCCCATGCCGTCCTCACCGATCCGGCTGTCGAACGGATTCAGAAATCGGTCATCTCCGAATTGATCATTACCAATACGATTCCCTTGCCGCCGGAAAAACAGAGCGACAAGATCAAGGTCCTTTCTGTAGCTCCCCTTTTGGGTGAAGCGATTATGCGCATCTTCCATGACGTCTCTGTCAGCCGTCTTTTCGATAAATAAGGAAACGATACCGTGCATATGATCGTAGGCCTGGGCAATCCGGGCCGTCAATATGAACAATCAAAACATAATACGGGTTTCGATGTCATCGATGAACTGGCCAAACGCTGGGAAGTGTCGTCCTGGCAGGAACGAATGGATGCCCTCGTGGCCCAAGTGACCGTTGACGATGAAAAAATCATCTTGGTCAAGCCCCAGACATTCATGAATGACAGCGGTCGGGCCGTGGGTCCTCTGATGCGTTGGTATAAGGTAGAGCAGCCTGATGTTTACGTTGCTTATGACGACATGGATTTGGCTGTCGGCCGCCTGCGCATTCGTAAGAACGGTAGTGACGGCGGACATAATGGGATCAAGAGTCTCTTTGCTAACGGCTGCACCGATTTCACCCGCTTTCGCGTCGGTATTGGCCGCCCTTTACCGCATCACGATGTCATCGATCACGTCTTGACGCCCTTTCCGGAGGAACTGCGTGAAAAGTATCTCCAGGGCATCGAAGACGCCGCGACGGCCATTGAAGGTTGTCTGCGCCTCGGTGTCGACAAGGGCATGAACCGCTACAACCCGCGGAAAAAGAAGCTATGAGTACAAGAGACTGCCGCGTCTGCGGCAGTCTCTTTTTCTACGCACCTTTAGGAGGGACTTTATGATTGAAAAAATGCATGCGTCGCCGGATGTATACCGCATCCGCGTCGTATTACCGGATAATCCGCTCCAGTATTTAAATGCCTATGTCATTAAAGGTAAGAGCGAGAATCTGGTCATCGATACGGGCTTTAACCGTCCGGAATGCCGTGAGGCCCTGTGCCGCGGTTTAGAAGAGCTCGGCATTGATCTCCGCCACACGTCCTTATTTTTGACGCACCTCCATGCGGATCATACCGGCCTTGTCGGCTTCTTTGCCAAAGCGGGCTGCCCGATTTATATGCATCCCGTCGACTATCAATACCTTGTCGACTCGGAAGACGGCTCGACGTGGAAGGCTGCTGAAGACAATTTCATGCGCGAAGGGATGCCGCCGGAAGAAATCAAGAGCCAATTTTCCAATCAGGCTCGAACTTTTTCACCGGACCCGCATTTTCCGATTAACGCGGTCGCTGATGGAGACGTCCTGCACCTGGCGGGCTGTGAGCTTACGGTCATTCATACACCGGGGCATACGCCGGGCTTGTGCTGCCTCTATATGCCCAAAGAAAAGATTTTCTTTACGAGCGACCACATCCTGTTTGACATTACGCCGAATATCCAGGTTTGGTACCACATGAAGCAGGCCCTGCAGCGGTATTTGGAAAGCCTGAAGAAGGTGAAGGACCTGCCGGTCAGCCAAGCTTTGCCGGCTCATCGGGAGGGTGATACGTCGGTCGTCGGCCGTATCGATGAACTTCTGGCTCATCACGACCGACGCCTCCGTGAAGTCCTTCACTTGGCCGCGGAATATCCGCATAGCACGGCCTATGAGATTGCACCCCATATGACTTGGTCCATGCGCGGCAAACCCTGGAAAGACTTTCCGCCGACGCAGAAGTGGTTTGCCTTAGGAGAAACCTTGTCTCATGTCGAGTATCTTATGGATAAAGGTCTCCTCTGCTGTACCGAAGAAGGGGGCGTCCGCCATTATGATGTCGTTCCCGGGATGGATGCAGCTCATCTCGTTGACGGAGTGTAACTGCCTTTGACGTATCTGCATGCACAACGACGTTTCTTATTCTGATATTAAAAAAAAGCCCTGCCGCCGCAACAGCCCTGTTGCGGCGGCTTTTCTATGCACAGCCGTGGAGGCCTTGTTCATTTTATGGAGGGAGGCTGCCTTTGCCGAATTCATGTTGCGGAACGATACGACGGAATTTTGATGAAAGGCGAGTGGTAAAATGGGAGAAAAAATATTATAATAAGAAACCTGTCTTTTCAGAATGGGCGGTAAAGCCCGTAAAACCTGCATAAAATCATCAAAAATGGAAGTCTGTAAGGTCTTTCTGCACTTACTTATATAAAGAATAATAATTCTCCGTTATTGACAAATATGACAATTTGACCTATAATAAACACATAAGAAAAAGTATTAATTAGGAAGCAAATGCTTATAATTTTTTTAGATTATATAGCTTATTTTTATTTTTGATTGAGGGGTGCTATCCCCTGGAGGAGGAATTGATATGAAGCATGTTGAATTTTACCGCAATGATGCAGATGGTAAAGTTTTGGTCGTCGTCGGCGCACAGGCACCGGAAGAAGTAATTTATGCAGGCCAAAAATTGACTCATCTCGTAGCTGGTTCCGTTGATGCCGCACAGGAAAAACACGTCCCCTGTATCCAGAAAATCGACAACCATCTGGAAGTTCAGGTTGGTTCTGTCATTCATCCGATGGAAGAAAAACATTATATTGAATGGATTGCCCTGGTCGACGATAAGGGTGTAGATATCCATTATCTCAAACCGGGTGAAGAACCGAAGGCTCATTTTGAAACCGGCGATAATGGCGAAGTCTATGCATACTGCAATCTCCACGGCCTGTGGAAGGAAACTTTCTCCGTTAAAGAAGCTCCGGCCCTTGACAGCGCTATGTGTTCACCGGAATTTGGTGGCTGCGTAATTCATGACGTCTAAGAGAAACAGGAGGAATAACACAATGAAAGTATTTGATTTTACTGTTAAAGATATCCGCGGCGGCGACGTTGCCTTGAGCCAGTATGAAGGCAAACTGCTGCTTATCGTCAACACGGCCAGCAAATGCGGATTTACGCCGCAGTACGATGGCTTGGAAGCTCTTTATAAAAAATATAAGGACAAGGGCTTAGTCATTCTCGGTTTCCCGTGCAACCAGTTCTTGGAACAGGATCCGGAAGATAATAAACATATCGAAGATTTCTGCCGCCTGAACCACGGCGTTACCTTCCCGCTGTTCGCCAAAATCGACGTTCGCGGTGAAAAGGCAGATCCCCTTTACAAATACCTCACCGAAGCTGCTCCCTTCAAAGGCTATGAAACGGATAAAGACAGCGGCCGCCTGATTCAGCAGGTCGTAGCTGAACACTATCCGGACAATGCCGAAGGCAACGGCATTAAATGGAATTTCACGAAATTCCTCGTCAGCCGTGACGGCAGCCAGGTTCAGCGCTTTGAACCGAGCACGACTCCGGAAGAATTAGATCCGATTATCGAAAAGGCCCTCTAATAACCTGTAACAGAGACCCCGCATTACGCTTTGTGCTATAATGCGGGGTCTTTTTTTTGTTTGTTGTATTGACCTTTGATGGGAAAACTTTCACAAATTTAAGACCCTCTTACTTTTCAGAACCTTTACGGATTCTTTTCTTTATAAAATGTAATCGTCGTCATGATGAATCTTTGTTCCTCGTAAAGTCCATGCAACGATTACATAAATATGTATGCGTTTAGACAGAATCGGCATAAGATGAACGTTTTACTGGAAAGCTCTTGCGTAAAATTTTTATAAATAGTACAATGAGGATAACAAATAGTCATCTAGTTAATACCATAGCTACATAGCTTATAGTGATTATTTTGTCCTTGCAATGTAATGGGATGACTCCAAGTGTACACGGATTCTTTCAAGTTACGATGTTTTACAGAAAGGGGAACAGTATTATGACACAGAAAGTTTTTAAGACTATGGATGGCAACGAGGCAGCCGCCCATATTGCCTATGCCTTTACGGAACTGGCATCCATCTTCCCGATTACGCCGTCGTCGCCGATGGCTGAACACGTCGATGAATGGGCTGCTCATGGCCGTAAGAACTTGTTTGGCGCAACCGTCCAGGTTCAGGAAATGCAGTCTGAAAAAGGTGCTGCCGGTGCGATGCACGGTGCTTTGAATACCGGTGCCCTTACGACGACTTTCACGTCCTCTCAGGGCATGATGATCATGCTCAGTAATATGTTCAAAATTTCCAGCGAATTGCTGCCGGGCGTCTTCCACGTCGCTTCCCGTACAGTCGCAACGAACGGTTACACGATTTTTGCCGGTCATGACGATGCCATGGCTATGCGCGGCACGGGTATCAGCATGATGTGTGAATCCAGTGTTCAGGAAATCATGGACCTGGCTGCTGTCGTCCATGCAACGGCTATCACCTGTCGTATCCCTATCATTAACTTCTTCGATGGTTTCCGTACGTCTCACGAAATCCAGAAAATCGAAGTTATTCCTTATGAAAAACTCCGTCCGCTTCTCGATATGGATGCCGTTCGTGAATTCCGTAAACGCGGCATGAACCCGGATAATCCGGAAGCGATTTCCTTCTGCGAACCGGCTGAAGTCTTTATGCAGCATCGTGAATCCTTGAACAAATTCTACGACCGCGTCCCGGAAGTTGCGGAAGGCTACATGAAGAAAATCAGCGAAATCACCGGTCGTGAATACCATCTCTTCAACTACACCGGCGCTCCTGACGCTGAACTCGTCCTCGTCGCTATGGGTTCCGGCGCACAGACCATTGAAGAAACGGTTAAACTGCTCGTCGAACAAGGCGAAAAAGTCGGCTGTATCAACGTTCACATGTTCCGTCCGTGGTCGGAAAAACACTTCCTGGCAGCCGTTCCTGATACGGTTAAGAAGATTGCCGTCTTAGACCGTACGAAAGAAACGGGCGCTAACGGCGAACCGCTGTACCACAGCGTAGCTGCTTCCTTCGCTGCTGCTGACGTAGCTCCGAAAGTTTACCATGGCCGTTATGGTATCGCATCGAAAGAATTCTTACCGGGCGACGTCGTAGCTGCTTTCAATAACTTGAAAGCCTTCGAACCGAAGAACGATTTCACCTTGAGCATCGTTGACGACGTTACGCATAAATCCTTGCCGCGTGTCCAGGACGTCGATACGGCTGGCGAAGGCTTGAAAGCTTGTAAGTTCTGGGGCTTCGGTTCCGACGGTACGGTCGGTGCGAATAAGAGCGCTATCAAGATCATTGGCGACAACACCGATATGTACGCTCAGGCATACTTTGCATATGACTCGAAAAAATCCGGTGGCGTTACGGTTTCTCACCTGCGCTTTGGCGATACGCCGATCAAGATGCCGTATCTCATCAATGACGCAGACTTCATCGCCTGCCACCGTCAATCCTATACGCACGGCTTCGACCTCCTGCGGGGCATCAAGAAGGGCGGTACCTTCTTACTGAACACCGTATGGAAACCGGAAGAACTCGATGAAAAATTACCGGCTAAAATTAAACGCTCCATCGCTCGCAACGACGTCCAGTTCTACATCATCGACGCTGTTGGTATTGCACAGAAAATCGGTCTTGGCGGCCGCATCAACATGATTATGCAGTCGGCCTTCTTTAAACTGGCTGACGTCATTCCCCTTGACTTGGCTATCTCTAAATTGAAAGAATTCGTTGTCGAATCGTACGGCAAAAAAGGTCAGAACATCGTTGACATGAACAACGAAGCGATTGACCAGGGCTTGTCTGCTATCGTCAAAGTTAATGTTCCGGCCGCTTGGGCTGATGCTGTTGACGAACCGGTCGATATGTCGAAACACACGAAATTCTTCCGTGACTTCTCCATTCCTGTCAATGCTCTCGAAGGCGACGACCTTCCGGTCAGCGCATATGACGGCTTTGAAGACGGTCGTTGGCCGACCGGCACGGCTGCTGAAGAAAAACGCGGCGTTGCCATGTTCGTACCGAGCTGGGATGCTGAAAAGTGTATCGGCTGTAACCAGTGTTCCTTCGTATGTCCTCACGCTGCTATCCGTCCCTTCCTCATGACGCCGGAAGAAGCTGCGAACGCTCCTAAAGGCTATCAGGATAAGGAAATCAAAGCAGCACCGGAATACAAATACAATATCGTCGTATCGGTCATGGACTGCCTCGGCTGCGGAAGCTGTACGCATGTCTGCCCGAAACAGGCTCTGACTATGAAACCCTTCGACGAAGAAGAATACAGAGCAGATCTCTGGGATTACGTCATCAACCTGCCGATTAAACCGAATCCGATGGACAAGAACACCGTTATCGGCAGCCAGTTCGAACAGCCCTTGCTTGAATTCACCGGCGCTTGCGCAGGCTGTGCTGAAACTCCGTATTGTAAAGTCATTACCCAGCTCTATGGCGACCGCATGATCATTGCCAATGCTCACGGCTGTTCCAGCGTTTGGGGCGGCAGTGCACCGGACTGCGGCTACACCAAGAACGAACAGGGTCATGGCCCGGCTTGGTCGACATCCCTCTTCGAAGACAACGCTGAATATGGCTTCGGCATGATGCTGGCTGAAAAGACGGAACGGAAACTCTTGGCTCAGTACGTCGATGCGGCTATGGACGTTGCAAGTCCTGAATTACAGGCTGCACTGAAAGACTGGAAAGAAAACATGGCTAAGAGTGAAGGTACTCGCGAACGGTCCGATAAGGTCATCGCTCTCCTCGAAGCTGAAAAAGACGGCAAACCTGAATTGGAACAGGTTTACGATATGAAACAGTTCCTCGTTAAACGGAGCCAGTGGATCTTCGGCGGCGACGGCTGGGCTTACGATATCGGTTACGGCGGCTTGGACCACGTTCTGGCGCAGGGTGAAGATATCAACGTCCTCGTCTTCGATACTGAAGTTTACTCCAATACGGGCGGCCAGGCTTCGAAAGCTACGCCGACAGCTGCTGTCGCTCAGTTCGCCGCAGCCGGTAAGAAGACCCGTAAGAAGGACCTCGGCATGATGCAGGCTCAGTACGGCTACATCTACGTCGCACAGGTCGCTATGGGTGCCGACAAGAACCAGTTCATGAAGGCTCTCAAAGAAGCTGAAGAATACGATGGCCCGTCCCTCATCATTGGGTATGCACCGTGCATCAACCACGGCCTCAAGATCGGTCAGGGTCAGAGCCAGCTCGAAGAAAAACGTGCTGTCGATGCAGGTTACTGGCATCTCTGGCGCTACAATCCGGAATTGAAGAAACAGGGCAAGAATCCGTTCATCCTCGATTCCAAACCGCCGAAAGACAACTTCCGCGAATTCCTCATGGGCGAAACTCGCTTCTCGTCCCTGCAGCGCACCTTCCCGGAAATTGCCGAAGCTCTCTTTGAAAAGACCGAAGAAGATGCTAAGGACCGTTATGAAGGCTATGTACGCTTAGAAAAGGCATACGACAAATAAGTATTAAAGGTTAGGCGGGGCTGTCCCGGGAGGACGGCCTCATGAAAACGAGACTGTCATAGATATCTATGGCAGTCTCGTTTTGTGTGTCTCGTCATCCATATGGAGTTCTTGCGGTCCGTCGACTCCTACAGCCCTTCAGAGATCGTAGACGGAGGTGTCAGATGGAGAAGTTCTGCGAGGCATTGAAATGAATTTGGCCGGACTCTTTCTTGTCTGGGATGAGCGTAACTGCTGTGACAGGCAGCGGGAGGGCATGACATGTAATGTCTTTCAGCGTCGAGGTACAGACCGGGGCATTCTTAGGATGCCGATGAGCTGTGTATAAGATGGGGAAGGCCTTTCCGGTATTGTCGTCCTTATCGTGGGTTGCGGCGTATGAAAGGGTATAGCGGTCAGCCGGTTTTGATAAGGGACAGTCCTGTGAAACCGTAAATAGCCTTTCTCTTGTGCTGACAGAGAGGTATTGATTATGGCCCTTCGCTGCGTCTGCAGATGCTTTTAAGGCCGTGTTACAAGATGGGGAGACGCATCCATTTCCTCCGGGACTTTTGAAAGGGCTGTCTGTCTTAGAACCGGGAGGTAGTACGGCCGTCTTTTCAAGGGGGCGCAGAGACAAAGAATCGGGGTTCACGAAGATGTCCGTGAACCCCGATTCTTTGTTTTAGCCGTAACTCTTATTCTCGGCCCGTAAGCAGTCCTGATAAAATGTTGACGTACAGGAGCGCTTCCGGCGAAAGAGCCTCCTCTTTTATCTTTATCCAGCCGACAGTCATCGTATCCAAGGGATTGGCAATGGGAATGGCCGTGATGTGGCGTCCGATGATGGCCGATGCGACATGCCCCGTTCCGATGGTATAGGCGTCGGTTGCGCGGATGATGCTGAACAGTGTCGATCGGTCGGTGACATAGATGCTCTGCCGATTGGAGGGGTCCGATAGGAGCAGTTCTTCAGAAAACTGCGAGCGGTCGTGACCTTGTTCGAAGCGGACGCAGGGATAGTCCTTAAGCTTGCCGGGAGGGATGCTTTGACTCTCTGCCAGGGGGTGGTCCAAGCGGACGTAGATACAGGGCGTAAACGTACAGAGAGACGTGAATTCCAGCTTGTTCTTTTGGAACAGGTCCTGCAAAAAGTTTTCGTTCATGTGGGATAAAAAGAGGATGCCCAGTTGGCTTTCACGGGTGACGACGTCGTGGATGACTTGCGATGTCCGACCTTCACGCAGGGTAAAGGTGTAGGCTGATGTCGGCGATATGCGCTGCAGAGCATGGATGAAAGCCTCGTCGGCAAAGGGGTAGTGCTGAGATGAAACGGTCAGGGTGTGCGCGTCTTCCTGGCCGGTTTCAGGGTGAAAATGGTCATGCATTTCGTCAGCATGAGCTAAGATGTGGTCGGCATAGTGCAGAAACTCTAACCCGGCCGATGTGAACGTGATGCCGTGACGATTTCGCTTGACCAGCGTCAGAGAAAATTCTGTTTCCAAGTCTTTGATGGCGGCACTGAGACTGGGCTGGGCGATGTTCAGAGCCTGGGCGGCGGCAGAAATAGAATTGTGTTTTGATAACTCAAGGATATAACGCAATTGTTGTAAAGTCATAGTAAAACCACCTCAAATATAAACCGTACCTATAGAGACGCCCTTCTTAGCTTTATTGTATCAAAATAAGCAAAGTTGGGAAAGTTATGATTTTTTGACACAGTAAAGAAAGTTTTAAAATGAAAATTTTAATCTCGAAACAGCAAAAATGAAGAAAGAAAAATCCCACTTAAAAATTTAAATTATAAAGAAAAGTTAACCAAATTTGGCTTTTTGAAAAAGACAAATGTTTGTGAAAGTTGGCGTAAGGTGATAATGATTCATTTTAAACTCATGGATATTTCTCGCTTTCCTGACAAAAAAGTAAGGAATAATGACTTATTCCATAGATAAATACTATGAATGCAAATTGCACAATGAATATTTTACAGCCGATACCTTTCATGATATACTTTAACCATAGAATAGAACGTTTAAGTAAAAGGTAAAACCCCGACGTGTACATTAAAATTTACGGTTTTTAGAAAAATGTTAAAAAACGACATAGGTAAAAAGTATATACACTGAAGTTGAGAAAGGAGAGCCGCATCAAGGGATAAAATGTAAGTGTCGAGGGGACATCATCCATCCAATCTATTCACCATAGGAGGTCTTTGATATGAATTCATCAGCAGCACTGGCCCGCCAAGCGGGAATGACAGATGCACAATGGAAAGCAGCCGTCAAGTTCGACAGTACGGACTGGGGCTGGATTATTATGAGTATCGGCATGGCTATCGGTGCCGGTATCGTGTTCTTACCGGTTCAGGTCGGCCTAGTCGGCGTATGGGTTTACTTATTTTCCGCAATCATTGCCTATCCGGCCATCTATCTTCTGCAGCGTTTGTTCATCAATACCCTGGCCGATTCGCCGCGGTGTGAAGACTATCCCAGCGTTATCAGCGGCTACCTCGGCAAAAACTGGGGTTTCCTGCTGGGCATCCTTTACTTCCTCAGTATTCTCATCTGTGTTTTCATGTATTCGACGGCACTGACCAATGACAGTGCATCCTTCCTCTATTCCTTCGGCGTCACCGATACGCTCCTGTCCGACAATCCTTTTTATGGGCTGGCTATCATCTGTGCCATGGTCCTTCTCGCTTCCCGTGGTGAACAGCTCTTGTTCCGGATTTCGACATTGATGGTTTTAACGAAATTGTTAGTCGTCATCTGTTTAGGCGGCATCATGATCCAGCACTGGAACATTGCCAATATCGGCGTTTTCCCCGATTTAGGCTACCTCGTGAAAAACACGATTGCCATGCTGCCTGTAACCTTGACCTCGATTCTGTTTATCCCCAGCATCAGCCCCATGGTCATTTCTTACCGCTCTCATAACAAATCGATCCACGTCGCTCGCTACAAAGCCATGCGGGCTATGAAAATCGCTTTCTCCGTCTTGTTCATTACGATCTTCTCGTATGCCATGTCCTTTAACCTGGCTCTCGGTCACGATCAAGCCGTTCTCGCTTATTCCCAGAACATTTCTGCATTGGCTATCGTTGCCAAGGGCTTCGACGGCAGCGCTGTTAAGATCTTCAGCCTGGTCCTCAACGTCTTCGCCGTTATGACGGCCTTCTTCAGTGTGTTCCTCGGATTCCGCGAAGCCTGCCAGGGTATCGCCATGAATCTCCTGCACCGCTTCATGCCGGAAGACAAGATCAATAAGAAAATGGTCAGCTTCGGCATCCTCATCTTCGCCGTTGCCGTTGCTTGGGGCGCCATCGTCCTCAATGCACCGGTCTTGAAGCTCCTGACCCTTCTCGGCCCGATCTTCGGTATCATCGCCTGCCTTATCCCGGCGTACTTGGTTTACAAAGTCAATGCCCTTCACAAATATAAGGGAATTTCGCTGGTACTCATCGTATTTGCCGGTATCCTCTTGATCATCTCGCCGATCATTGCCATGATGTAAGACGGAAATTTCTCCCTAAAAGTGTGGGCTTAAACACAAGTAAAACGATTATCTTAAAAATTATATAAAAACTACCTTGACAGTTTAAATCATGCGGTGTATCATACAAACATCAATTGAACATCGTCCATGAAACCATTGAGGCGGAAGTAAAAACGATGACGTGCACGTACAGAGAGCCGGGGTGCTGAGAGCCGGCCGACGCAGCTCGTTAAATGGACCGCTGAGGGCGCAGTCAAAGGCCGCAAGGCTGAGTATCCTGCGACGTGTTGGTATACGTCAGTTACCGGGAATATGTTGGTATTCCGTCGAGAGTAGGGCTCAACCCCTAAAACAAGGTGGCACCGCGGAACTTAAATCCGTCCTTGACAAATCGTATTGTCATGGACGGATTATTTTTTTAGGAGGTTTGTATGGAAACGCTCAGCTTAGAACAGGTAAAAGCCTACCAAGGCCAATATAAGGTCGTTCCTGTCGGAGTCAGCATGTATGCCGACAGTTGTACCCCGATTGAAGTCTTGCGAACGGTCAAGCATATCAGCTCTCATTGCTATATCTTGGAAAGTATGGAAGATTCTCAGCGTTGGGGCCGATACACCTTCATAGGATACGATCCTCAGATGGGCCTGTTCTGCAAAGACGGAACGGTTACGATCAAGACCGGGGCTGAAGTACAGCTTCATACGGACCATCCGGAACAGTTCATTTCTCAAATTTTAGCCGACAATAAGGCACCGCGCCTGGAAGGGTTACCTCCCTTTACCGGCGGGTTGGTAGGCTACTTTTCCTACGATTTTATTAAATATGCTGAACCGTCACTGACACTCAAGGCCGCTGATGACGATGGTTTTAATGATTTTGACCTCATGCTCTTTGACAAGGTCATCGTCTTCGATAATTTAAAGCAGCAGATTTACCTCATCGTCAACGTTCGCCTCGACGGGGCAGAAGAAAATTATAATCGGGCTATGTTGGAACTACAGCGTATGGAAGACCTCATTCGCCATGGCGAGAAGGCACCGGCCCAGCCCCTTCAGTTAAAGAGCGACTTTAAACCTCTCTTTAATGAGCAGGAATACTGCCAAATGGTTGAAAAGGGGAAACATTATATCCGCGAAGGGGACATCTTCCAAGTCGTCTTAGCCAATCGCCTTCAGGCTGAAGCCGAAGGCAGCCTCCTCGATACGTACCGCGTGCTGCGGACGATCAACCCGTCGCCGTATATGTTCTTCTTCTCCGGCGACGATATCGAGCTTGCCGGTTCTTCTCCGGAAACGCTGATCCGCCTCGAAGGGCGGGACCTCTTCACCTTTCCCTTAGCCGGATCGCGGCCGCGGGGCAAGACGGTGGAAGAAGATAATCAACTGGAAGACGAACTCCTGCACAACCCCAAGGAATTGGCAGAGCACAATATGCTCGTCGACTTAGGCCGAAACGATTTGGGACGCATCAGTGACTTTGGCAGCGTCCATGTCGAACGTTACCTCAACGTCCTGCGCTTTTCCCATATCATGCATATCGGTTCTACCGTACACAGTACGATAAGGGACGATAAGACTGCCGTCGATGCCATTGCCGCGGCCTTACCGGCCGGCACCTTGTCCGGGGCTCCGAAAATCCGGGCCTGCGAAATCATCGATGAACTGGAAGGCCATAAGCGCGGCGTTTACGGCGGCGCCGTCGGCTACATCGATTTTACCGGCAATATGGATTGCTGTATCGGCATCCGCCTGGCCTATAAGAAGGGGAATCACGTCTACGCCTGCTCCGGTGCCGGCATCGTCGCCGACAGCGTACCGGAACAGGAACACCAGGAATGCCTGAATAAAGCCAAGGCCGTCGTCATCGCCCTGCAGCGGGCCAATGGAGGGATTGACAAATGATTGTACTCATCGATAATTACGACAGTTTTTCTTATAATCTCTACCAGCTCATCGGACAGTTGAATCCGGATATTAAAGTCATCCGCAACGATGAAATGACCGTAGAAGCCCTTGAGGGCCTGCATCCGGATCATCTGATCATTTCGCCGGGGCCGGGTCGGCCGTCGGATGCCGGGATTTGTGAACAGGCTATCCGCTATTTTGAAGGAAAGATCCCTATCCTCGGCGTCTGCTTGGGCCATCAGGCTATTTGTGAAGTCTACGGCGGCACCATTACCTACGCCGGGGAATTGATGCACGGCAAACAATCCGTCGCTGCTCTCGACCGGGACAATCCCCTCTTTAAAGGACTTCCCGAAACGGTCGACGTCGGCCGGTATCATTCGCTGGCCCTCGATCCCGATACCCTTCCCGATGACCTTTGCGTCCTGGCTCGGACCGATGACGGCGAAATCATGGCCGTCGCCCATAAAGACTATCCTACATATGGCTTGCAGTTCCACCCGGAATCGATATTGACGCCGACGGGACCGATGATGGTCGAAAATTTCTTAAAATTATAATAGATAGAGTAATTACGAGGAGGTAACGACGATGATTAAAGATGCGATTATCAAGATTGTAAATAAAGGTGATTTGACCTATGACGAAGCAAAGGCAGTTATGCTGGAAATCATGAACGGCAAGACGACACCGACCCAGAATGCCGCTTTCTTGGCGGCGCTGTCGACGAAGAGCACCAAGGCAGAAACGATTGATGAAATTTCAGGCTGTGCCGAAGCCATGCGCTCTATGGCAACGCCCGTTCCTCATCCGGGCATGGATGTCCTGGAAGTCGTCGGTACCGGCGGCGACGGTGCCCATTCTTTCAATATTTCGACGACGTCGGCCATGGTTATTGCCTCGGCCGGTGTTAAAGTAGCCAAACACGGCAACCGGGCCGCCTCATCCCTGTGCGGTACGGCAGATTGCCTGGAAACACTGGGGCTCAATATCGAACAGGACCCTGAACTGGCACTTAAGATGCTGGAAGAAACGAACTTCTGCTTCCTCTTTGCTCAGAAATATCATGCCGCTATGAAGTATATCGGACCCATCCGCAAGGAACTGGGATTCCGGACCGTATTCAACATCCTCGGGCCCTTGACCAGTCCGGCTAAGCCGACGATGATCCTCCTCGGAGTTTACGATGAATACCTGGTCGAACCCCTGGCGAAAGTATTGTCGACCCTTGGCGTCAAACGAGGAATCGTCGCCTACGGCCAGGAAAAACTCGATGAAATTTCGCCGAACGGGCCGACGACGATTTGTGAACTCCGTGACGGATATTATCGGACGTCTATCCTGCGGCCGGAAGACTTCGGCATGGTGCCGGGAACGAAGGAAGACCTCGTCGGCGGCACGCCGGAAGAAAATGCCGACATCACGCGAGGCATCCTAAAGGGAACTGTTCAGGGGCCGAAACGAAACGCCGTCCTCTTGAATGCCGGAACGGCCTTGTTCATTGCCGGTAAAGCCGATTCCATCGGTGCCGGTATCAAAATGGCTGCCGATCTCATCGACAGCGGCAAGGCTATGGAAACGCTGAATCGCTGCATTGCTGTCAGCAACTCGTAAGAAGGTGAGCACATGATACTCGATGATTTAACGGCAGCTGTTGCAAAAAGGCTGGTAGAGGATAAGACACAAGTTTCCTTATCGGAGATGAAAAAACGGGCCTTGGCAGCTCCGAAAAAAGAGGGGTTCCCCTTTGAACATAACCTGAAACAGAAGGGGCTTTCCTTCATTTGTGAAGTCAAGAAAGCCTCGCCTTCAAAAGGACTGATTGCTCCTGATTTTCCCTATGAAGCCATTGCGAGGGAATATGAACAGGCCGGTGCGGCGGCTATTTCCGTATTGACTGAACGGGATTACTTCTTAGGAAGTCCCAAGTATTTACAGGATATTGCCGGGGCGGTTCAGACGCCGGTCCTTCGCAAAGATTTCATCATCGATGAGTATCAGATCTATGAAGCCCGGGCCCTCGGAGCTTCGGCCGTCCTTTTGATTTGTGCCATTCTCGATGATGAACGATTGAAATGCTTCTTTGAACTTGCCGATTCTCTGGGCCTTTCGGCCTTGGTTGAAGCTCACGACGAAACGGAGGTCCTTCGGGCCATCAAGGCCGGTGCCCGCATCATCGGCGTCAACAATCGGAATTTAAAAGACTTTACGGTCTCTCTCGACACGAGCTTCCGTCTGAGAACGCTGGTACCGGACGATATTCTCTTTGTTGCCGAAAGCGGCATCAAGACGGGAGAGCATACGAAAAGCCTCTATGACCATGGCGCAGACGCCGTCCTCATCGGCGAGACGCTGATGCGAAGTCCCGATAAGAAGGCGGCCTTAGCGGAACTTGCCGCCGGAACTCGTGGTTAAGGTAAAGTTCTGCGGCCTCAAGCGGCCTTGCGACATCGTTTGGGCCAATGAACTCCACCCCGACTATGCCGGCTTCGTCTTCGCCGGTACGAAGCGACGCGTTTCTGATGAGCTGGCAGCAGAACTTCGCAGGGAATTGAATCCGTCCATCCCGGCTGTCGGCGTCTTTGTCGACGATGAGCTGCAGCATATGGCGTCGTTAGTAAAAAAAGGCGTCATCCAGCTTGTCCAGCTCCACGGTCAGGAAGATGAAGCTTTCGTACAGCAGATACAGACGGATTTAGGCGTTCCTGTCATCAAGGCTTTTTCTATTGCCAATCAAGACGACGTAACGCGAGCCTTGGAGAGCCGTGCCGACTATATCCTCCTCGATCAGGGAAAGGGCGGTACGGGGAAAGCCTTTGATTGGTCCTTGCTGAAAGGCATTGGCCGACCGTACTTTTTAGCCGGCGGCCTTACGCCGCAGAATGCAGCTCAAGCAGCAGCCCTTCAGCCCTATGCCCTCGACGTTAGCAGCGGCATCGAAACGGATGGGGTGAAGGACAGAGAAAAGATGACTTTATTTATGACAATATTAGGTGTTTACAGGAGGTAAACAGATGAGTACAGGAAGATTCGGCTCCTTTGGCGGCCAGTATATACCGGAAACGCTGATGAATGAAATTCAGCGCTTGGAAAAAGCCTACGACCATTATAAACATGACCCGGCCTTTCAGGCAGAATTAAAAGAACTCCTTGATAACTATGCCAATCGGCCGTCACTCCTTTACTATGCCGAACGGATGACGAAAGATTTGGGCGGTGCGAAAGTCTATTTGAAGCGTGAAGATTTGAACCACACAGGGGCCCATAAAATCAACAATGCCTTAGGTCAGTGCCTGTTGGCTAAAAAGATGGGCAAGACCCGTGTCATCGCTGAAACCGGCGCCGGTCAGCACGGCGTAGCAACGGCAACGGCAGCTGCCTTTTTAGGCCTTGAATGCGAAGTCTTCATGGGCGAAGAAGATACGATTCGCCAGGCCTTGAACGTCTATCGGATGGAACTGTTGGGGGCTAAGGTCCACGCCGTCACCTCCGGGTCACGGGTCCTTAAAGACGCCGTCAACGAAGCCATGCGAGAATGGGTCAGCCGTGTCGATGATACTCATTACGTCATCGGCTCGACCATGGGGCCTCATCCTTTCCCGATGATGGTTCGCGATTTCCAGGCCGTTATTAGTAAGGAAGCGCGTCAGCAGATCCTCGACAAGGAAGGGAAATTACCGGCAGCGGTCTTGGCCTGCGTCGGCGGAGGAAGCAATGCCATGGGTATGTTCTACCACTTCATCGACGATAAAGATGTCCGTCTCATCGGCTGCGAAGCTGCCGGCAAGGGCATCGATACCAAACTCCATGCGGCGACGATTGCCAAGGGGGAAGTGGGAATCTTTCACGGCATGAAATCGATTTTTTGCCAGAACGAAGACGGCCAGATCGACGAAGTCTATTCCATTTCGGCCGGCCTCGACTATCCCGGTATCGGGCCGGAACACGCCTACTTAAATGAAACGGGTCGGGCTCAGTACATTCCGGTCAAAGATGATGAAGCCGTTGAAGCCTTTGAATATTTGGCCCGCACAGAAGGCATCATCTGCGCCATTGAAAGCGCCCACGCCGTCTATGAAGCCATGCAGCTGGCACCGACGATGAGTCCTGAAGACAGCATCATCGTCTGCTTGTCCGGCCGCGGCGATAAAGACGTCGCTGCCATTGCAAGATATAAGGGGAGGGATTTACATGAGTAAGATTGGCCAGGCTTTTAAAAAGGGAAAAGCCTTTATCGGATTTTTGACGGCAGGTGACCCGTCGTTGGAAAAGACCTATGAATACATTATGACCATGGAAAAAGCCGGTGCCGACTTGATTGAAATCGGAATTCCCTTTTCCGATCCCATTGCTGAAGGCATCGTCATCCAGGAAGCGGACTTGCGGGCCTTGAAACAAGGGACGCGCATCGACGACGTCTTTGATCTCGTGAAGCGCGTCCGGAAGGATTCGCAGATTCCCTTGGTTTTTCTGACTTACCTTAATCCCGTCTTCCATTATGGGGCCGATGCCTTCTTCACTCGTTGTGAAGATGCGGGCCTCGATGGCATCATTATCCCGGATATGCCCTTTGAAGAACGGGGCGAATGTGCAGCCGCTGCCAAGGCTCATGGTATCGATATCATTTCCATGATTGCTCCGACCTCAAAAGACCGGATCCAGACCATTGCCAAGGCCGGGGAAGGCTTTTTATACATCGTATCCTCCTTAGGCGTAACCGGAACACGGACGGAAATCAAGACCAACCTCAAAGACATCATCGATACGGCCAAAGCTGTGACCGACGTTCCCTGTGCCGTCGGCTTCGGTATCAATACGACCGAACAGGCTGAAGCCATTGGCCGTGACGCCGACGGGGTCATCGTTGGCAGTGCCATCGTCAAACTGATTGCTAAATACGGGGACCATGCAGAAAAACCAATCTATGACTATGTGAAGAAAATGAAGGAAGCGGTCATGCGCAGCCGCTCATAATTAGGCCATATAGGAATTTACATAAAGATCTGAATGACAGTTCGTCACTGTGGTTCAGATCTTTTTTTATGAAGAATACTTATTTATTACAAATTGGCATAAAAATAGTCTGTCTATGATAAATTTGGCACTTCGTTGACTTTGTCGATTTCCCATGATAATATGTAGGCAAGATATTTCTTGTAACGAAATATTTATATAACTAATGTTAATGCACGCTATATGGATATTTCCATTTCAACAGAAGGAGTGACGATCATGGATTTTGAACTCACGAAACAACAGCAGCAAATTGTCGACCAAGTACGCGATTTTACGGCTAAACGGTTATTGCCCGGCGTTGTAGAACGCGATGAAGCTTCGGAATTTCCGTTGGAAGCTTTTAAAGAATTTGGCAGGATGGGCATGTTCGGTCTCTGCTATCCGACAGAATTCGGCGGCAGCGATGTCGGTTATCTTCCGTATATCCTGGCTGTTGAAGAAGTTTCCAAAGTAGATTCTTCCTTTGGCATCGGCTTTTCGGTCAATACGTCCCTTTACGGCGGCAGTGTCATGTATTCTTCGGCGACGGATGAACAGAAAAAACGCTTTTTATCCCCCATCGCATCGGGCCAGGCCATCGGCTCCTTTGGACTGACGGAAGCGACGGCCGGTTCTGACGCTGCCGGTCAGCAGACGATTGCTACTAAAGACGGCGACGACTATATCTTAAACGGTACTAAGATTTTTAATACCAACGGTCCCATTGCCGACTATACCGTCGTCTACGCTTTGACCGATCCGGCTATCGGCATCAAGGGCATGTGCGCCTTCGTCTTGGAAAAAGGGATGGAAGGCTTCCATGTCGGCAAACTGGAAAATAAAATGGGCATCCGCTCGGCTCAGGTTTCGGAAATGGTCTTATCAAACGTTCGCGTTTCGGCAGACCGGATGATTGCCAAACCGGGCGAAGGCTTTAAACTGGCCATGAAGACTCTCGACGGCGGCCGTATCGGCGTCGGCGCTCAGGCCCTGGGCCTGGCAGAAGGGGCCTTTGACATTGCCATCGACTACCTGAAGAAACGTGAACAGTTCGGCAAACCGCTGTATAAACAGCAGTATCTGGCCTTCAAGATGGCTGAACTCTACGCCGATATTGAAAAGGCACGCCTGGTTCTTTATAAGGCAGCCTGCCTCAAAGAAGCAGGGAAACCGTACACGACAGATGCGGCTGTTGCGAAACTGACCTGCACCGACGTTGCCATGAAAGTGACGACGGAATGCGTTCAGATGCTGGGCGGCAACGGTTACATGAAAGAATACCATGTCGAACGCATGATGCGCGATGCCAAGATCACCCAGATTTACGAAGGCACTAATGAAATTCAAAAACTCGTCATTTCCGGCGGTTTGTTCCGTTAAGACGGGCTTCTTCGAACGTCTCCTTTCATGAAGATACATTAAAAGGGAGGCTGGCCGATAGCGATGGCTATCAGGTCAGCCTCCCTTTTTAGGTACATCATAAGCTTTTTAAAAGATTTTAGTGACCGGCGACGACGCTTTCTTTGGCTTCGGCATCGAGAGTATGTGCCAGGTCATGGTCGGTCATGGCGCAGACAGCTGCGTCAGACCAAACGTTTTCCGCCGTTTCTACCATATCGATGATGGTATAGATCGGCAGGATGATGCCCATGATGCCGATAGGAGCACCGATACTGGACATGAGGGACAGGGTCAGGAAGTAGCAGCCCATGGGAACACCGGCATTGCCGATAGCTGCCAGGACGGCGATGAAGAGCCAGGCAATCATCGTGCCCATGGTCAATTCCGTACCGCCGTTTTGCATGAGGAAGAGGGACGTGACCAAGATGAAGGCTGCGCAGCCGTTCATGTTGATGGTCGTGCAAATCGGAAGTACGAAGCGCGATACCTGAGGATGAACGTTAAGGCGCTGTTCAGCCGAGGCCAGGGTAACCGGCAGGGTGCCGGCAGAGCTCTTGGTGAACAAGGCGACGGCGATAGCCGGAGCCATTTTGCGGAAGACGTAGAGCGGATTCAAGCCGCGAATGGCCAAGAAAATCGGCAGGACGATGAAGAACTGAATGAGGTTGCCGCCGAGGATGACCAAGGTATATTTCCCCAAAGCGCTGACGATGATACCGGCTTCAATCTGAGCTGCCAGCTGAGCCGAGAAGGCCAGGATGCCGAGCGGTAAGATCCAAAGCAGGGCCCGAATGAGGGCGAAAAGGACTTCCTGCAGGCCTAAGAGGCCTTTGAGCAGGACGGCACGATTTTCGGTCTTGGGCATGAAGGCTAAGGCAAGGCCGACAGCGGCTGCGATGAGCATGACCGAAAGGACGTTGCCCGATAAGAAGGGCTGGAGTATATTATTCGGAATAACCGACAGGAAATGGTCGTAGTAGGTGACCGACTCGAGTTTCTGCGGAACGCTGGAAACACCGGAACTGATCAGTTCCATAGGCAGATTGCCAGGAGCAATCCAGATGTAGAGTGCCAGACCGATGGCGGCGGCACAAATCGTTGTCAGCAGGGTGTAGGTGACGGCGTGGGCAAAGATGCGCCCCGTTTCTTTTTTAGCACCCAGTGCCGATAAGGTTGTAATGACGGCTAAGGCGATGGTCGGTATAGCGATGAACTGGAATAAGCGCGTGAAAACCGTTGCGATGAAATCGAATAATTGGTTCAATACCGGAATACCAAGCCAGCCTAAGATGGCGCCGAGGATTAAGGCCCCGATCCATAAGATGAATTGACGGCCCTGATGGCGATTGCGATTGTTGCGCATCGCTTCCCGGGCTTGTTCTTGTACTCCGTCTCGTGATTCATTTGACATGAGTATCTTCCCCCTTTGAGAAATATGGACGGCAGTAATAAACTACCGTTTCAGTATATTATAGAAGAGGGCAGGCATTCTGTCAATGAAAGAGGCGTTCACATTGTAAAAAAAGACACGTAAAAGGATCGGCACACAAGCGACATATGTATACCGATCCTTACGTTATAGGATTCATATTCATTTAGTGTTTGATTCTGCTTTCGCTAAAACTCAAAACGTTAAAACAGTCATCGTTCGTTACAACCAGATACTTAGACTAACCTATTTGAAACACATCACACCCATTCGAAAAGTTCGAAGCACTTTAGATCAAGATAAGTTAATACATCATGTTCATCGACGAACTCGTGTTAATCCTATAGACATTATTTAGTTGTTCATGATCAACGCAATGAAAACTAAGTCTGTATCGCTTTTGTTTTCCAAGCCGTGACCCTTACCGTCTGATGTGTATGTAACGTCTCCTCGTTTAACGGTCCGGATTACTCCGTTGTCGTCATATTGTCCCTCACCGGAAAGGATATAATATGCTTCTGCGTCGTCATTGTGAGCATGGTAACCTATAGAACATCCAGGTTTCAAGGTGATTTCTGCGAACATACCAACGTCTCCTCGCAGTTCGGTGGCGCTCAGAAGCTGTCTCTTCAAGATGAACCCCTTGCCGCCAGCGGCATGTTCGACCTTCTCTACTTCCACTGGACTCACCCCTTTCTAATGCACTTGCAAGGAATCGATTTGCGTGTTATTCCTTTTGCATTTCTTGGCTATATTATAGCATAGAATTTCATGATTGTCATGATATAAACGTAAGTAAGTTATGTTATTTTAGAATATATCTAAGAATGGACATAAATAGAACGAATAGATTTGCTCCGTTATCCCTGTAAGATCGGGACGATTTTGGTGCAGTGGGGCATGACGTTGATCGTATAGTCTTCCTTACCTTGTTCCTTTAACTTCTGTTGGGCCAGATTCCACGCTTCTTCGACGGTAGCTGCCGGGATTTGGCCGGTCCGGCGGATGTCCTTGAAGTTTCGCGGCAGGGTGACCAGGATGACTGTGTTTTTATGGGCCAGGCAGAACAGGTTGAAGGCGACGAAGAAGGGGATGGTAAAGTGAGCTCTGAGGGCCGTTTCCATTTCTTCCATCGTATCGTATTTGAAGCTGTCGAGGTAGATGGCCGGTTCTTTGATGTCGCGGGCTTCCATGATGGCGATGATGATGCCCCCTTCCTTGACGGCCATTTCAGCCGGGTCATAGCATTTGCTGCCCTGGTAGAGGCTGACGTCACTGGGATATCCGCCGGCGCAGGCGAAGACGACATCCGTTTTTTGCTTCATGGGGACGCGCTGGATGTCGAGGACGGCCTGCGTTCCGGCATGCCAGGCTTCATACCAATCGCCGCCGACCATGCGGCAGATTTCGCCGTCGGCATTGATGATGGAATGGACGAGGAAGCAGGGATTGATCTTGCTGCAGGCTTCGACCATGTCATCGTTCAAAGGATTGTTTTCAATCATGAGGGCCCGGGTCTTGGGATTGACACCGTGACCGAATTCGTCGGCCAAGGCATGGCAGTGATTGCGTTGAATCGTTTCGAAGCCGGATACGCCGGGCAGGATGAGCTTGCGGCCGCCGCCGAAACCGGCGAAGAGGTGGGTCGTAATGCCGTCGATGATGATGACCTTGTCGGCATCGACGACGTGTTTATTCAGTTTGAGCGGCGTGCCGAGCTTGGTCGTCCCGCAGTCGACGAGGGTCGGATCCATGCAGTCGTGCTGATAAGTCTTGATGCGGTCGATGACTTCCTGACCGCAGACGGCGACGTCTTCTTCCGGCGTCTGTGCCCGGTGGGAACCTTGGGAAAAGACGATATAGATGTCGTCGTCGGGAATGCCGGCCAAGTTTAATTCATCGATGACGTAGATGAGAAATTGGTTGGAATGATTCCAGGTGCGCGTAATGTCGGCGACGACCAGGCAGACTTTATCACCGGGCTGTACCTTTTCGGCCAGCGGAGCGCTGCCGATGGGGTGGCGCATGCAGTCAATCGTCGCTTCTTTGACGTCGACGGCGGGGACGTGCTTTCCTTCCATGACGTCGGAAATATGTTCTTCCGGCAGTTTGACGGTCTGTGTCGTTTCACCAATACTGAAAGTAAATTCTTTTAATGCCATTGCCTATCACCACTTCTTTTTTAAAATTAATATCAAGTTGTAACTTATTATATCATGATAAACACGGCATGCAAGATTAAAGTTAAAACAATCGGGCATAACGTTGGCAAATCGGTCATACGTTTCCGATATAGACGTGGTGCAGATGCTTTTTGGCAACGGCTGCTAACCGGTGAAGGGTATCGACCGGTGTCATCGGCGTCGTATCCCGATAGCGGGGAAAGTAGCGAGTCAGATGGAGGGGAATATCCGGACGAAGTCCTGCCAGCCAGCGGGCTTCATGGTCCATTTGGTCTTCATCGTCGTTTTTTCCGGGAATGATTAAGGTCGTCACTTCGACGTGGCTGACGGCGGCAGCGGTAATCGTATTTAAGACGGGCTGCAAGGAGGCGCTGCACTGGGAGCGGTAGAACTCTTCGGAAAAGCCTTTGAGGTCGATGTTCCAGGCGTCGATATAGGGGAGAAGCCCTTCGAGGGGCTTTCTTTCGATATAGCCATTGCTGACCATGACGTTGAACAGGCCTCGTTTCTTAAGCAGCGTCGCTGTTTGGATTATAAATTCATAGCTGAGGGTCGGTTCATTATAGGTGTAGGCCAGGCCGATATTGCCCTGTGGCACGTATTTTTCGGCTAAGGCGACGGCCTCTCCCGGTGTCAGGTCTTGGGACGGTGCCGGCTGCTGCGAAATCTGCCAGTTCTGGCAGAAGGGACAGGTGAAGTTACAGCCCCAGGAACCGAGGGATAAGATAAGGGATCCGCAGTGGAAGTGATAGAGGGGCTTCTTTTCGATGGGATCTAAGGCAAGACTCGTGATTTTTCCGTAGTTTAAGACCTGAAGGGTCGTACCGTCGAAGCCCCTCGTTTGGCAGCGGCCGCAGCGACCTTTCTCGATGCGGCAGTGATGGGGGCAGAGGCCGCAGACGGCCTTGCCGCTTCGGTCTATGTGATAAAAGGCAGCTTCCATGGGGATACCTACTTGTAACGGTCGACGGTGAAGCGGTATAAATCGGGCTGTATCTGCGGCGGGATGCCGGCCTTTTCCTTGGCGATGCTGATCTGCTGTTCGACTGTGTCTACGCCTTCGAGATCAGGAAGGAGGAGGCCTGTACGGGCATGGCTCATGACGATGACGCCGTACTTTTTGGGATTGAGCTCGCTGGCTGAAGTGACGGCCTCCGGCCTCCCTAAGACGTCGACGGAAATATCGATATCTGCGAGCTCTTCTAAGCTGACCGGTGAGAAACGCGGATCCCGTGTGGCCGCTGAGACGGCATTATGGATGATTTCACTGGCCGTATTCAGATGCATGGGAAGGAAGGTACCGATGCAGCCGCGCAGACGGCTTCCTTTATGGAGAGATACGAAGGTACCGGCCTGATCCTGAAGTTCTTCCGGCAGGTCTTTTGGGACGGCCATTAAGGCATGATGCTGAAGGTAGTAGGTGATGCTTTCACGGGCCAAGCGGACTCGTATGTCCGAGGGAGCCCGTTTTACGACCTGGTCTTCCTGGCCTTCGGGAAGGTAGAGAGCGACGCCGTAGCCGACGCCAAAGGGAGCCTCATAGGCATAGACCGGCATGACCGGACGGAAGTGACGCAGGGTACCGAACAAAAAGTAGACGGAAGGCAGGCCGCAGGTGGCGATTTCGTCGATGAAACTGCGGCTGAGGTCGGTGAGTCCTGAGGGATTTTGTTTGAGCAGAGCTTCCATGACCAGCTTGTCGAAGACGGCCCCGTTTGGCGTGTAGCCATTGGGCGAGCCTTGAAGCAGGCGGTGGGACAGATCGCCGGAGGCGATGACGGCAATGCGCCGGCCAAGGGTTTTGGCGGCCTTTATGACGATGTCGCCTAAGCGGGTCATACTGTCGTAATCGTCAAATCGGGGAGCCATGATGACGATAGGCCCGGTGAAGCCGGCTTTACGAAGGTAATATAAGGGGACGAAGGTGCCTTGGTCGACGCTGAGAGGATGGCCGAAGCGATCGCTCCAGGCGGCGTCGAGGCGATAGATATCGGTCTGTTGACTGGCCTTGTTGACAATTTCTTCGGCAAGGTCCATATCGGTCCGAACATCCATCGAAAGCTCCGGATAGCCGAAGACGGCCAGGTTGCCGTAGAGGCGCGGCGCGGCGATGATAGCGGCTCCGTCGGGAAATACGTAATTGTGGGGCGATAAGATGACCAGTGTTTCCGGTTTTTGACTGACAATCAGTGCCGAAGCCGCTTCGACAGCCTCGACGGTGGCGGCCATTTTTGACAATTCAGGGCCGCCTATTTCGGGCAGCATGATAGGCGGATGGGGAAAGAATCCGGCTGCTGCACAGACGTGTTCCATCGTGATTACCTCCTTTTCTGGGATGGATAATTAGAGTCAACTTTATTATACCCCAATCGGCCGGGGCCTCATAGCCCGGGACCGATTCCAGGCATGAAAAAAAGGACTATCTGATGATAGTCCTTTTGGTCAATATTCAGTATCTTCTAAAAGGCTCGTCTGCCCAAAGCGGGTCCGAAGATCCTTACGCTCCATCTTCCACTTTGACGAGGCGATGGACATGGTCGGATCGTAATTGGGGGACTGCATGTTGAGGATGCCGCAGATGAATTCGTATTCCAAGTCATTGGTAAAGAACTTGTCTTTGTTGGCTTTGACGGCCGAGACGACTTCAGGATTGCGCTCCTTGTAACCGTCGGACAGATAGACGAACATGGGGATGCGCAGGACCTTGAAGCTGGCGCTGTCCGGCTGGCGGGCGACGTCGGGATCACTGCCGTGATCTGAGAAGTAGACCATGGCGTCGAGGTTGAGGTTTTCCCGGGCGTAGTCAAAAATCTGCGAGAGAACCCAGTCCGTATAAAGCACGGTATTGTCGAAGTCGGCGGCACGGTTCAGATGGCCGTCGTCAAATTTCTGGAATTCTTTAGGGTAGCGGTTGCGATATTCGATGTGGCTGCCCATGAGATGGAGGACGACGAAATTCTTTTCCTTCGGATTGACCCGCTTGAGGAATTGTAAGAGGGCGCCGTCCTGTGTCGATTCCTTTAAATCGCGGTCGACCCATTCTGAGACGTCGGCCGTATTGGCGACTAAGGTAATGGGGGTATCGGCGACGCCGACCGAACCCTGATTGCTGAACCAATACGTCTTATAGCCGGCCTTTTTGGCCATGTCAATGATGGAAATCGATTCGTTGAAGGGTTTGTTATTGTAGAAGTTCGACTCGGTCAAGGCGTGTTCAAGAACCGGGACGGTATACCAAACACTGCTGTAGGCGTTAGTGAACAAGGTGAAGTCGGGATTGGCCTTCATGGCGGTCAACCACGGCGTATTGGGGACGTGATCGGGGTTGTAAGCGTTCATCAAGGTTCGCGTTTCCGATTCGCCGATGACGACGACGACCGTATTGGGATAGTCTGCCGGGTTCAGTTGGACGGCCTGTAAATTGGCGTATTTATCATCATGATTCTCGGCATATAAGGCCGAGCGCTCCATGTAGTCGTGAGTGTCTAAAAAGGTTCGGACCGGGAAGGATTCCGGCAGGATTTCTTCCCCTAAGGCGACGATAGACGGGGCGATGATGAACAGTACCGATAAAACCGGAATCAATTTGCGGTACGTTTCCGTTCGGGGCAGGACGTCTTGGCGATAATTCAACAGGAACAAGGCGCTGAGAAGGGCAATCAGGCTGACGGCAATGGTGATGATTTTGGTAACACCCAGGGACTGGAAGTATTCCAGGGTTTCTGCCGGTCCGGTCTGAAAGATGAGCAGGGCGCCCGACGTCGTAATCGATGAGTGGTACAAGGCATAGTAAGCCCATTGGAGCAGGATGAGAAAGACGCCGACGAGCTGGACGACGGTCATGATGAGGGACCCTAATTTTCGCGGTACGTACTGCTTGATGAGCATGTTCAGGCAGAAGAAGATGGCAAAGAAGTAAAGCCCGACATAGATGTCGTAAATGTTATTTAAATAAATCGTGTTGGTATTTATCAGTGACACGTAGCTGAGATAGGGACCGGTCACGATCCACCCGAGGCCGATGAGGGCCGGCGGCAGCACGTTCTGCACGGACAGATGCTTCCAGTAAAATGCCAGTGACAAGACGACGGCAGTGACGCCCGGAAACAGACCAAAAGTCATGTCGGCAATGTTGTCAGGCCCCATTCCCAGGGACACGATGAACTGCCATTGAAAACAGGCGATGTAGATGATGGCAAAGACAAGGAACAGACGAAGCAGTCTGTGTCGCCATTTTTTAAGTGCATTCATTGCGAAGTACATGGATTCGATCTACCCTCTCTATCTCTAGTGTAAAAACGATGTAAACAATGTAAACAACGTGTATCTTCTATATTATACATCAAATACGCGGAATAACATAGAGAAAAATGCAAAGATTTCTCGATAAAAAAGGGACTTAAAATTCTTTTTCCATGCATAGCCG
Organism: Megasphaera sp. DISK 18; assembly: GCF_001682955.1. Classification (NCBI taxonomy): domain Bacteria; kingdom Bacillati; phylum Bacillota; class Negativicutes; order Veillonellales; family Veillonellaceae; genus Megasphaera; species Megasphaera sp. DISK 18. The sequence continues at coordinate 54,685 of NZ_LUGJ01000017.1, read as the reverse complement.
GAAACTATGAAAATCCTTCGGAAGATACGTATTATACAGGCTAAGAGGCTTATGGTACACTAAAAATGAAGAGATATAATGGCATAAAAATCGGAACTGCAAAGATTTGATAAAACACGGTTTGCCAATGGAAACAGTCATATATCCTTATTATTTGACATACCTTAAAGGAGGACATCATCATGGAAAAAGAACTGCTGAAAAAAATGGGTTTTGCGACACAGGCCATTCATGCCGGTGCCATGAAAAATGAATTCGGAGCGCTCACCAATCCGATTTATCAAACATCCACCTTTATTTTTGATTCGGCCGAACAAGGCGGCAATCGCTTTGCCCTCCAGGAACCGGGCTATATCTATTCCCGCCTCGGCAATCCGTCGAATACACAGGTCGAAGAAAAAGTGGCCATGCTTGAAGGCGGCGAAGCCTGCTGCTCCATGGGATCGGGTATGGGCGCCATCTCGTCGGCTCTTTGGACGCTCCTCCGTGCCGGCGATCACGTCGTTGCCGGGGATACCCTCTACGGCTGCACCTTCGCCCTGCTGAATCATGGCATGACCCGTTACGGCGTAGACGTATCCTTTGTCGACATTACTGACCTCGACGCCGTTAAAAAAGCCATTAAACCGAATACCCGCGTCGTCTACTTGGAAACGCCGGCCAACCCGACGTTAAAGATTTCCGATATTGAAAGCATCAGCAAGATCGCCCATGAAATGGGAGACATTACGGTCGTCGTCGATAATACTTTCTGCTCGCCGTATATCCAAAAGCCGCTGTCCCTCGGTGCCGACGTCGTCGTTCACTCGGCAACGAAGTATTTGAACGGGCACGGTGACGTCATTGCCGGCTTCGTCGTAGGGAAACTGGACTACATCACCAACGTCCGACTCTTCGGTCTCAAAGACATGACCGGTGCCGTCCTCAGTCCTTTTGACGCCTTCCTCATTTCCCGCGGCATGAAGACCTTGGCCCTGCGCATGGAAAAACACTCGTCCAATGCCATGAAGGTCGCTGAATTCCTGGAAACCCATCCGGCCGTAAAGAGTGTTGCCTATCCGGGGCTTAAGAGCTTCCCCCAGTACGAACTGGCTAAAAAACAGATGAGTCTTCCCGGCGGTATGATTTCCTTTGAATTGAAAGGCGGCAAGGAAGAAGGGGCCGTTGTCATGAATAACGTCAAACTGTGCAGCTTGGCCGTATCCCTCGGTGATGCGGAAACGCTCATTGAACACGCAGCCTCTATGACCCACTCGACGTATACTCCGGACGAATTAAAAGCTGCCGGCATCAGTGAAGGATTGGTTCGCCTTTCCGTAGGCCTTGAAGATCCGGAAGACATCATTGCCGATCTTAAACAGGCTCTTGATTTAGTAAAATAGACGGATTTTCTTGTATCAATGATGTATGAGTACACGAGGCGTCCCGGAACTTTTCGGGACGCCCTTTGTGTATGTATTATGCGGGAGACTGGATTATAGGTTATTTTTATGGCTTAAATAGCCTTTAACTATATAATTGTTAAGTGAATATATATTATACAAAGAAAATAATATGATGTACAATAAAGAAAAGATCGTGAGAGAGCCCCTCCTGCCGGGCCATAGCCTTCAAGAAGCGCGGGTTAAAACAAAACGGTTCGTGCGTGGACGGCTGCCCGTCCGTGACCCTTGTGATACGGCGCCACTACAGGGGACGATGGGGCGGTGTGAAACGATACTCTCTAAGATGCGAAAGGAGACGACTTATGAAAGATAATGAAGTCCTCGAAAAGAAGGTGGAAAAGGCCATTACCAAGGAACGGCGTTATGAAGACCACCCTATAAAGCCAAACGCATTGGCTTTGATTCCCTTTGTCGTATTCATTGCAGTCTACTTGGGCAGCGGCATTATTCTCGATATGAGCGGCATGGAAATGGCATTCTACCAATTCCCGGCCCCGCTGGCGGCGGCTATCGGTGCGATTACGGCATTTATCCTTATCCGGGACAGTAACTTTGACGAAAAATTTGAAACCTTTGTCAAAGGATGCGGCGATTCCAACATCATTATCATGTGCATCATTTACCTCATGGCCGGCGGCTTCGCGGCTACCTGCAAGGCCATGGGCGGCATCGACTCGACGGTCAATTTGGGCTTGACCTATATTCCGCCGGAATACCTGGCGGCCGGTGTCTTTGTCATCGCCAGCTTCATCGCCACGGCGACGGGGACCTCCGTCGGCAGTGCCGCTGCCATCGGTCCGATTGCCGTAGCTGTCGCCGAAAAGGCCGGCATCCCCCTGCCGCTGATGATCGGCTGCGTCATGGGCGGCATCATGCTCGGTGACAATCTCTCTATCATTTCCGATACGACCATCGCTTCAACGCGGACGCAAGGCTGCGCCATGAAAGATAAGTTCCGCCTTAATTTTTGGCTGACCCTGGTGCCGGCCATCTTGACCGTTATCTTGCTCGTACTCTTTGGCGGTTCAGAGACGGCCGTCAGTGCCGGTGATCATCCCTTTAGCCTGATCAAAGTGTTGCCGTATCTCGTCGTTTTGGTGACGGCTGTTGCCGGGGCCAATGTGTTTGCTGTCCTCGTCGGCGGCACGCTCCTGGCAGGGGCTATCGGTCTCTTTTACGGAGATTTGTCGCCCCTGTCTTTTGCCCAAGCGATTTACAAAGGTTTTTTAGGCATGACGGATATCTTCTTCCTGTCTATGCTGACCGGCGGCTTGGCGGCCATGGTCAACAAGGCCGGCGGCATCGCTTATCTCTTGACCACGGTGCAGCGCTTTATCAAAGACAAGAATTCTGCCGAATTGGGTATTTCGGCGCTGGTTTCCATTACCGATATTGCTACGGCCAATAATACGGTTTCTATCATCATCAACGGCGAAGTAGCCAAGCGCATCTGCTATAAGTTCCACGTCGATCCCCGCCGCAGTGCGGCCCTCTTGAGTACCTTCTCGACGATTTTCCAAGGCCTCGTTCCCTATGGGGCCCAGATGCTGATCATGGTCGGCTTTGCCAACGGCAAGGTATCGCCACTGGAAGTCCTGCCGTACTGCTGGTTTATTTACCTTCTCGGCATTTCGGCCATCATTTCGATCTTTATTCCCTTCTCAGACGGTTTTATTCGCAAGGATCCTTGGAATTTTGAAGCTCAAAAGCCCCAGAGTCAGGTTGACGGCTCGCATGAAAAGGCTGCGCTCTTGTAGCGGCTGAGCCGTGAACATAAAAAAGCTCTTCCCCGTGCAAGGGAAGAGCTTTTTGGCCTTTATTCTGACCGGTATTTCGTGAGTATGTTTTGGGCGATTCGTTCCGGTGCTTGTTTGGTCGGCTGATTTTCGGCGATGACATGATTGTGAACCAAGGTTTTTTCGAGCTGTTCGATATAGGCTCTGGCGGCTAAGGGTAAGGGCGTCTCCTGAAGTTTAATCCAGCCGACGCGCATAATATCCAAAGGATTTTTCATCGGAATCGATACGATGGGCCATTTTCGATCGTTGCGGAATAAGATGCCCGTCCCGATGGTATAGGCATCGGTGGCGGCAATGACACTGAATAAGGTCGAACGATCCGTCGTGCTGATTTCCCGTTCCGGTTTGATATCAGGAATGATGACTTCTTCGGAAAACTGATACGAATCTTCTTCCTGCGTATATTGAATATAAGGATAAGGCCGGAGCTGATCGATCGAAAGCGACGGGTATTTTGCCAAGGGATGGTTGGCTTGAAGAAAGACCGACGGAGGGTACGCAAAGAGCTCGGTGAATTTCAGCCTGTTTTTGCGCAGCGTCCGGGTCATGAATTTTTGCGTCATCTTGGAAATGAAGATGATGCCGATTTGGCTGCGCTGGGTGACGACGTCCTGAATGACCTGGGACGTACGGCCTTCCCGGAAGGTGATGGCATACTGCGGCTTTTTGGATAACGTTTGCAGGTAGTCCGTAAAGGCATCGACGGCAAACATATAGTGCTGGGACGAGATGGAAAGGCGCAGCTTGTTCTTACTTGGCTGGTGGGGATTGAAATGTTCCCGCAGATTGATCGTCTGCTCGATGATATGATTGGCGTAATTAAGAAATTCCAGGCCTTCCGGGGTAAAGGTGATGCCGTGGCGGTTCCGTTTGAGGATGGTGATATGGAATTCTTTTTCGAGTTCCTTGATGGTCGTACTCAGGCTGGGCTGGGCAATAAAAAGAGCTTCAGCCGCAGCTGAGATGGAATTGTGTTTTGATAACTCAACGATGTAATAAAGCTGTTGCAGGGTCATGAAAGGCACTTCCTTCGTATAGTTGATGCAGTATGATGCTCTCGGTGATGATGGATAGTCTTATTTTAACAGAGTCGACGATACTTTTAAAGGAAAGGCCTTGTGTATGGACCACGGCGGTCTAATGAGTGGGTGCCCGATGGGGCGAAAACTGCTGTTCAGGGGAGGCAGCGGACTGACATGGGGGAACGAAGAGGGCGGCAGCGTGGTTTTTCTGAAAAGGAAAATTGTCCCTTTGTAAAAAATTATAAAAAAATAGCTTGCAAAATATAGACGACCATGATAGAATAATTATCGTTGAGGCACTACGTGCCGATACAATGGCAAACGGCCCCGTGGTGTAGCGGTTTAACATGTCGCCCTGTCACGGCGAAGATCGTCAGTTCAAATCTGATCGGGGTCGCCATTTTTTTTGCTCAGGTAGCTCAGTCGGTAGAGCAGGGGACTGAAAATCCCCGTGTCGGCGGTTCAATTCCGTCCCTGAGCACCAACAATATCATGTCATGCGGTTGTGGCGGAATGGCAGACGCGCTACTTTGAGGGGGTAGTGAGCGTAAGCTCATGGGGGTTCAAGTCCCCCCAACCGCACCATAGCTTCTCGTTGAGAAGCAGCGAATAGAAACGGCCCCGTGGTGTAGCGGTTTAACATGTCGCCCTGTCACGGCGAAGATCGTCAGTTCAAATCTGATCGGGGTCGCCATATTCTTTTTTTAATTTTATATGCGGTTGTGGCGGAATGGCAGACGCGCTACTTTGAGGGGGTAGTGAACGAAAGTTCATGGGGGTTCAAGTCCCCCCAACCGCACCACCTGAACGGTCCTACCGCTATGCGGCAGGACCGTTTTTTATAGGCATGAATCCACTCCGAACGGAGGAAATACGCATGGATAAGGAACACGTTTTTTTTGAGAACTATGCTAAACACTGGGACCGTGACCGGAAAGAGAATCGGACCATTTTGTCGGAATTTTTAAGGCTGATGGCGCTTGAAACAGGGGCGGCCGTCCTCGATGCCGGCTGCGGAACCGGCGTCCTCCTGCCCTATTTGTCCGAGGCCGTCGGTGCTGACGGGGCGGTAGAAGGCTTCGATTACTCCCAGCAGATGATCGATGTCGCTAAGGATAAATTTTCCTCTTTGGCGAACGTTACTTTTACGACGGGGGACGTCCTTAAATACCACTTTGAGGCCCGTCGTTACGATGCCGTCTGCTGCCTTAATTTTTATCCCCACATCGCCGACCACAGCCGCGACGTCATCCGCCGCTTGTACGATGCCGTCGCTCCGGGCGGGATGCTGGTCATCATGCATGATATGTCCCGCAAGGCCGTCAATGCCATTCACGGCGGGGCACCAATCCTGCCGCCCGTCGATATCCTGGGGGAAAAACTGATCAGTGCAGGATTTTCAGTTACCGTCGCCATGGATACGGAGTCGTTTTATTTCATCAAAGCCATCAAGGACGCCGATGCCGACGATTTTGTTTACGACGAGGACATCTCTCCTGTGCCCATTGCCGATCATGGGAGGGGTCACCATCATCACCATGCCGAAACGAAGCGCGTCATGAACCGCTTGTCGCGCATCAGCGGTCATATCGAAGCCATTAAGCGCATGGTCGAAGAGGAACGGGACTGCAGCGACGTCTTAGTTCAGCTGGCGGCTGTCCATTCGGCCATTGCCGGTGTAAGTCGGGTCATCTTGAAGGACCATATCGACCACTGTATCGTCGATGCCATCCGTGACGATGATGAAGCTGCTGTAGAAAAACTGAAGAAGGCTATTAATACCTTTGTAAAGTAATGGTATAATGAACTTATCCATTGTGAAAGGGTGTGACTGCCATGCAGTTTCGGGTATTAAACGGTGATATATCGGAATGGAATACCGACGGAATCGTATATTCTGCCAGTTCAACCCTGTTGCCGACAAGTCCCGTCAGCCGTAAGATTCATCAAAGAGGGGGCATTTCTTTTTCGGCCTATTGCCGTCATATCGGCATGTGTCACGTCGGCCATGCCGTCATGACCAAGGGCTGCCAATTAAAAGCCGCTTTTGTCATCCATGCCGTAGGGCCTTATTGGGCCGGCGGCAAACGGGGAGAGGAAGAGACCCTCTTATCGGCCTGCCGAGAGGCCTTGCAGTTGGCCCGGGAAAAGAAGCTGAAAGAGCTGGCCTTGGCACCGCTCAGCTCAGCCGATAAAGGCTATCCTCTCCAGCGGGCGGCGGCGGCCGTCGTTCCCTTGCTGCTCACGGAAGGCGGCGATTTTGACCGATTGGATATCGTCTGCGCCGATGATGCGGAACAGGCAGCCTATACGAAATCGGCGGTGTTCTTTTGGCTCCATCAATTGCGGGAGGCCTCGGCAAGTGCACGCGGAGGGCTGGCGGCGAAAATCGGTACGGCCTTGGCCTTGCTGCCTTGTCGTGAAGGAACACCGGACCCGATCGTTCTGGCCGGGAAGGTGAAGGCTGTAGAAGCCATCATTCAGCCTTTTTTACAATTGACGAGGCCCAGCCTGGCCGATGTCGAGCAGACGGCCTTACAGATTCGAGCCTTATACTCAGACAAACAAGAGAAAGGGGAGTAGCCCATGGCCTCGACCATAGGAACCCATGAAATGGACGTTTCCATCCAGTGTCCGGCATGCCGGGCGTCCGGGGTATTCCATACTTGGGATATCATTGACGCCGGTGATGTGTCCCTGAAGGACCGCGTTCTTTTTGATGAGAATTTATTTTTTTATACCTGTCCTCACTGCCAAAGTAAGATCCATATTGAAAGCAAGTGCCTCTATATCGACAGGGACAAGAAACTGCTGATATGGCACATTCCTGACCCTAAGGAAACCGTTACCCTCGACGAAGTTCAAGGTGCTTTGGGGACGACGTCCTTGGCAGCATACACCTGCCGGGCTGCCCTGACCTGGGGCGAATGGCGGGAGAAAATCATCGAATGCGAAAGCGCCTACGACGATCGGTTGTATGAAATCATTAAATATGGGGCTTATCAGCTGCTCAGCAAAGAGGATAAAGAGCGGCTTCCCTTAGAGGCATATCATCTCGATTATGCTGACGACGGCCATGATCCGGAACGCTTAGCCCTTGTTTTCATGAAGAAAGATGAAAAGGGAATGGCCTATGTTTATCCCCTTACAGAGAAGCTGAAAGAAGTGACCCGAGACATTTTCATGCCGATCATCGATCAGCTTTCCCGTGAGAAACAGGCGCCCTTTGAACGTTTCGGGTATGCCTGGGCCAGCCGGTTCATGACGTATCTCATCAAGGCTGCGGAAGCCGATGCCAATCGGGATACCTACGGCAACCTCATTGGATTCTGGATAAAAACAATCGGCGAGGAAATCTTCCAAACGGTGGTAAAACCGCAGGCCTAGCGTCGATGAAAAAGGCATAACTGTTCAATAAATCGGGAATCGGCCGGGGAAAGTACGTCCCCTTTGCGGAGTCCCGATTTATTGACAGATTATTTGATAAAAAATATAATATTATTAATAGTTTAGGTTTGTAAGATACCTGTTTATCTATTGATTTTTAGAAAAGAAAGGGCGCATTTGATGTTTTCAATTTTAAAACGAATTATGTTGACTACGGTTATTGCAATTGGCTTTATGATTGGTTCCATGACGGTGACGGCCCAGGCCGATATGCCGCCGACAATTGCCGAATCGGCGTGTATGATCGATATCGATACGGGAAAAGTATTATATCAGGTCAATCCGACAAAGTGGGTCCATCCGGCCAGTACGACAAAAATCGTTACCTTGATTACGGCATTAGATCAGTATAAAGATAAACTGGATCAGCCTTTACAGATTTCTTGGGAAGCGGCCAATACCGAGCCTTCCAGCTTGGGAATTGCGCCGGGAGACCCGATTACCATTCGCGAAGCTTTGCGGGGCATGATGGTCGTTTCCGGCAATGACGCTGCCGTCGCTGTGGCACAGACTCTGGGCGGTTCCGTTGCAGGCTATGCGGAAAAGATGAATGCAGAAGCCGTTAAAATGGGAGCAGCCCATACGAATTTCGTCAATCCCAACGGACTGACGGCAGCCCACCATTATACGACGGCCTTGGATATGGCTAAGATGGCCGCTTATGGGATGAAAAACTTCCCTGAATTTCGATATATCGTCGGCCTCAAGGCCTATGACGTCCATTATTTAGATAATCGGGCACCGAAACGGGTCACGACGACGAATCATTTCCTGACCAGCGGCTATCAAGGAGCCAATGGTATTAAGACAGGCTTTACCAACGCTGCCGGCGACTGCCTGGTCGCATCGGCAACGCGAGACGGCCATACCTTAGTATTGGTCCTGTATAATGATGACAATCGATGGACCGATGCTCCGGCCATTTTAGACTACGGGTTCCGCCGGCTTCAGACCGGGAACTAAGCTGATTGAATCATTTCTGAGGGGGGATTGTTATGGCGCGTGTGTTAATTATTGATCAAGACCGGATGATTGCGGCTATCGAACGCGATTTTCTGGAGACGAACGGCTTTGATGTGGCCGTCGCCATGACAGGTAAAGAGGGAATGAAACTTTTTGACGGGGGCGATATTGAGGCGGTCATCCTCGATGTCGACCTTTCCGATACGGATGGTTTTTTACTGTGCCGCAAACTGCGGGCCGTCAGCAACGTCCCCATTCTTTTCATCACGGCACGGGATGCCTTGGAAGATAAGGTAAAAGGATTCAGCTTGGGTGCCGATGATTATATCGTAAAACCTTTTAATCCGTCGGAAATGATTGCCCGCTTAAAAGCCCATCTCGATATCCATGAACGACTCTTAGGCAGCCAGCGTACGGAGGCGGATAACAGCAAGCCCGATATCCAAATCGGAGATCTGCGTATCTTTGTCAAACGGCATCAAGTCTTTCGCGGCAGTCGGGAAATTTCCTTGACGGGCAAGGAATTCAACTTGCTTTTGTTTTTGGCCCGTCACCCCAATCAGGTGTTTTCTAAGAAATACCTCTTTGAAATGATTTGGCATCTCGACGCCTTGGGCGAATTGGCGACGGTCACGGTCCATGTCAATCGCCTGCGGGATAAGTTGAATGAAGTAGAGCCGCCGTTTACGGCGATTGAAACAGTCTGGGGAAACGGTTATCGTTTTCGCGTAGAAGAATAACAAGGTGTTGTCTGCATAGGCAATAAAAAAAGGGAGCCCTCGTAAGAGGGCTCCCTTCGTATTGCTTAGTAGTTCGTAGCTTGGATTTCAAAGAAGGACTGAGGATGAGCACAGACCGGACAGATCTTCGGAGCTTCGTCAGCTTCTACGATGAAACCACAGTTGCGGCATACCCACGTTTTCTTTTCAGAACGTTTGAATACTTGTTTCGATTCGATGTTGTTGAGGAGCGCTAAGTAACGTTCTTCGTGATGTTTTTCGATTTGAGCGACTTTTTCGAACAAGAAAGCGATCTTGTCGAAGCCTTCTTCGCGAGCTTCTTTAGCGAAGGTCGGATACATTTCCGTCCATTCGTAGTGTTCGCCGGCAGCCGCATCTTTCAATGCATCGACGTCGTTCGGCATTTCGCCGCCATGGAGAAGTTTGAACCAGATTTTAGCGTGTTCTTTTTCGTTGTTGGCCGTTTCTTCAAAGAAGGCTTTGATCTGTTCGTAGCCTGCTTTTTTTGCTACGCTGGCATAATAGGTGTACTTATTGCGTGCCTGGGATTCACCGGAAAATGCAGCCTGTAAGTTTTTTTCTGTTTTTGAACCTTTTAATTCCATAATTCAATTCCTCCTTAATGATAATAAAGTCATAGGGATATTGTTATTTTTAGCACCCCTCTGGGTTGCTATTATTGTAACACCTTTTGATTTTACTGTCAACGAAGAGCTATTCCTTGTTGATAAAAAGGAATAGGGGCGAATTACTGCTTTTTTTCGTCTGCTGCACGATTATTGTCGTGAACGACCGAACGATCGGAAGATTCCGCCCGGGATTCGGTATCGTCACGGCGGGTATCCCGCGTCTCTTCTTTGCGGCGGGTCGACGAATCGGATGACTTTTCGGAATCGGAAGATTCATCCCGGCTGCGGAGGCTTTCGCTGTCGTCACGAACTCGGGAGTCCCATTCCTGCCTGAGGTCCGTACCGGCTTCTGCGGCCGAATCTTTCAGGTTGCCGTACTTCGATTCAAATTGGCGTTCGATTTCGGCGGCTTTTTCGGGATACATGGTCCGCAGTTTATCGAGCATTTCCTCTTTGCTGGCATTGCCCTTATCTAAAGCTCCTTGGAGTTCCTTATATTCCTTATAATAAGTCATCCAACGCTTCAGGGCCGGGTAGTCGCTGCTCATAAAGGACGTATAGCTGCCGAAGGCAAAGGCCAGGGTCAAAAAGAGACAGATAATAACGCGAGCCATGATCAGGACCTCCTTCCGCGGGCTGCCGCATGGCAGGCCTGGCCGGCATACGTGGCCGTTAAGCTGGCGAAGAGCACCGTGAGTACGACCAGGACGCGAGTCATGACTGAAATCGTAGGCAAGGGCAGAAGATCACTGTAGGCGTAGGCGGGAATGAAGGAGATGGCGATGGACGCCAAGATGATCAGGGTGAGCCCGGCGTATAAGAAACCGCTTAAAATGCCGAACAAGGTGCCGAGAATGTCCAGAAAAGGGCTGGCAACGGCTTTGGCCGTGTTGTTTGCCCCGTCATTCCAATTGAAATCACGCCCCGTTTCCCGGTCCGGTTCTTGGTACGATCGGCGTTGGGGCGGACGGGACTGGTAGGACCGGCGAGTCTTCCGGGGCCGGCCATAGTCGTCCGGCTGTTCCGGCAGATCATAGCGGGAAGAGGCAGTCCCCGGGCCGAAATCGTCGTATTCTTCGTACGAGTCGTCATAGTCATCTCCGGGCATGCGAGGATTGTCTTCGGGGACAACGGGTTCGCCGATATAGTAACGGTAGATGTTCTTCGGGTGGCCGAGTTTACAGCAGATTTCTTCTTCTGTTTTGCCCTGACTGGCGCCGAGGCGGAACTGTTCTTCACAGTCTTCGATGATGCCTTTTAAGTCATTTTTATCGCTCTTGCGGAAATAATACTGCAAGAGGTCCATGAATTCATTCTTTTTCATGTTTTTGGTTTAGAGGCCCTTCCTTTCTTACCGATTCTTCATAGCGTTGGTGAAATGATGCGCCGTATTGCCAGACGGCAATGGTGACCGCCGCCGTGACGGCGATGAGGATGAAGATACCGTAGGTTGGCATATCGGGTAAAAAGGCAATCGATGCCAGCGGTTCTTTTTCTAAGGCGATACAGACAGCTATCCAGCCCAAAAGGGCGACCATGCACAAGGTCAGGACAGAGCCGACAGCATAACAGAGTCGATATAATCGGCGCAGGCTTTGCTGGTTCGTCGATGACGTCAAAAAAATCCCTCCTCGTTTCTGTGATTATCCCTTATCTTAACACAGCCTATGAGGTCGGTCAATTGCACCCTCCTTTTCGGACAGCAGTGACTTGCAGGGCCATGGTTCAGACTATATAATGATATATATGCAATCATTAGCTTCTGATAGAGGAGGAATTTTTTATGGCTGATTTTGTCCGTTACTATGTAGGCGACGTGGTCCAAATGAAGAAAGCCCATCCCTGCGGCTGCAATGAGTGGGAAGTACTTCGTATCGGCGTCGATTTTGTCATCCGCTGCACCGGCTGCGGACACCGGGTTATGATTCCCAGACCGAAGTTTGAAAAGGCTGTCAAGAAACGGCTCCATTCTCATGGCGAAGATTCGGAAAAAGCGTAAAAATTTAGAAAAAGGTATTTTTATTTTTGGAACTTTGTGGTACAATAATCAACAGTTAATATTTTAATACTTTACCAAGATAAAGTGATAAAGAAAGGGTGGTCATAGGATGAACAACAATACCTTGGATGGAGTGAAGATGCTCCACCATGATGAAATGCGCAATTATGACCGAATCCAGGGAAAAATCATTTCCGTCATCATGAACCACGGCTGTAAGATTATTGAGACGCCCAGTTTTGAAGATTACGATGTGTACCGGCACTTCTTTCCTCATCTTCGCCAGCAAATGGTTAAGACCATCGATACCGACGGTCGGGTCCTCGTCCTGCGCCCCGATGTGACGCTGCCCGTCGTTGAAACGGCGGCCCGAGAATTTCCTCGTGCCAACCAGCTCATTAAATTCGGTTATGTCAGCACGGTCTTTCGTGAATACTACGGCCGGTCGACATATGGCAAGGATTTTTTACAAGGCGGCATTGAAATTTTGGGCGACTCCAGCCCGGAATGTGATGGCGAAGTCATCGTTACGGCAGCAGAGATATTAAAGGCTGTCGGCGTCGAAAACATTCGCATCGATATCGGCACGGCTGCCTATACGAAGGCCCTGTTCGAAGGTCTTCCCATTTCGGCAGAACAGAAGGAAACCCTGAAACGATACATGGCAGAACGAAACCTCGTTGCCTGTAAGTCCTATATTGAGTCCCTCTCCCTTTCGGCGGAAGCCCGGGAAGCCCTCATTTCCCTGCCGGTTCTGTTCGGTTCCTATGCCCAGACTCTCAGCAAGGCTCGAGACTATTCGATTAACAGCGGCATGCTGAATGCCTTGTCTCGATTGGAAGCCGTTTATGATTACATCCTCTATGCCGGTTATGCCGATAAAGTCCAACTCGATTTCGGCTTTGCCAGTCCTTTGGGATATTATACGGATACCGTCTTTAAGGTGTATGTTGACGGAGCCTTGTACGATATCATCGACGGCGGCCGCTATGACCGCCTGTCGTCTCGTTTTGGCGTCGATCGTCCGGCCTGCGGCTTCGGCATGAATATCAACCTCTTGTATGAATACATGAACGATGCCGGTATTCTTGAAGATACGGAGCCGTCTTTTCAGTTAGCCGTTTCCTATACGACGAGTGATCAGCCGTTGATTCGGGACCTTATGAATTGGCGCAGTAAAGGGTTCCGCGTTGCGGCCTATCCTGATTCGTCATTTATCGATAGTTCTGATTACAGCATTCATGCCATATACCGCAACGGCTCGTATTATAAAGACGGTCAGTGCCTGACGGCAGAAGACCTGGAAACATTGATGGGGAGGTTGTAAGATGGCCATTCACATTGCCCTGGCTAAGGGCCGCATTCATAAAGCCGTCATGAAATATCTGGCCGACAGCGGCTATGAATTTCCGACGTATTCCGAAGAAAGTCGCCGGCTGATTTTTGAAGATGCCAAAGGACAGCTCAAGGTGACTTTAGTCAAATCGCCCGATGTGGCGGTCTATGTCGAACGAGGGGCGGCCGATGTCGGCATCGTCGGCAAAGACGTTCTCCTTGAAGAAGCTCCGGGAGCGGATGTCTATGAAGTTATGGACCTCGGCATCGGCTGCTGCCGCATGGCTGTCGCCGGCATTGCCGGGAAAAAAGTTGACATGACCAGGCGAATTACGATCGGTACTAAGTACCCGCGGATTGCGCGCAGTTATTTTGAAGCCAATCATCACAGTGTAGATATTATCAAACTCAATGGCTCTGTCGAATTGGCACCCATCGTCGGTTTGTCCGACGTCATCGTCGATATTGTTGAAACGGGCAACACGCTGAAAGCGAATGGACTGGAAGTCTTGAATTATTTCATGGATTTCAGTGCCCGCATGATCTGCAATCCCGTTTCGTTTAAAATGAAGTACCGCGATATTCAGCTGCTCATGGACGTCATCCGTCAGCACAGCATAAAGGCATAAGTAGGGGGAATCAGGATGGAATGGATAGATGTACCCGCCAAGGGGTTGACCTTGCGCGATATTCGCCGTATTACTCGGCGCGATCAGGCCGAAAGTGAAGATATCCGCAAGGCCGTAGAAGAAATTTTAGCCAATGTCGAACAGGACGGAGACGCAGCTGTTCGTATGTATACAAAAAAATTTGACGGTGTCGCCATCGAGGATTTCCTGGTCACGCCGGAAGAAATAGACCGGGCCGTTGCTGCCGTCGGTCCCGATTTTATGAGTATCCTTGAAGAAGGGGCGGCTAACATCCGAGCCTATCATGAACGGCAGGTGGAAAAGACCTGGTTCGATACCTTCCGTCCCGGCGTCCGCCTGGGTGCGAAATTCACACCTATTCAGCGCGTCGGCGTCTATGTGCCCGGCGGGACAGCTGCTTATCCGTCGACGGTTCTCATGGATACGATTCCGGCTCACGTCGCCGGTGTCCCGTCCATTGCCGTCTTTACCCCGCCGGCTAAAGACGGATCGGTCAATCCGTATATTTTGGCAGCGGCTCACGTCGCCGGTGCTACGGAAATTTACAAGGTCGGCGGGGCTCAGGGGATTGCCGCTGCTGCGTACGGTACGGAAAGCATTGCACCGGTCTTTAAAATCGTCGGCCCGGGCAATGCCTATGTAGCCATGGCGAAACGGTTGGTCTTCGGTACGGTCGGTATCGACATGATTGCCGGACCCAGTGAAGTCGGCGTCTTGGCAGACCACGAAGCCAATCCCGTATGGATTGCGGCCGACCTATTGGCCCAAGCTGAACACGATCGGCGGGCTGCCGTATTCCTGGTCACGCCGAGTGCAGCCCTTGCCAGTGAAGTAGAACGCGAAATCAAACGTCAGTTGGAAGACCTGCCGCGTAAGGCTATTGCTTCGGAAGCGATTGAAAAATACGCCAAGTTCTTTATCGTTAAGGATAAAGATCAGGCCGTCGACATCATGAATCTCATTGCTCCGGAACATTTGGAAATCGCCTTCCCTGATGCCGAAGACTATGCGAAAAGAATCGTCAACGCCGGGGCCATCTTTATCGGGCCCTATACGACAGAACCTTTAGGCGATTACTTTGCAGGGCCTAATCACACCTTGCCGACTATGGGAACGGCTGCTTTTTCATCTCCCCTCGGCGTCTATGATTTTGTCAAGCGCAGCAGTCTCTTGTCCTATAATAAGGAAGCCTTTGAAGCCGTAGCCGATAAGGTCATCCGCTTTGCCAATGTCGAAGGATTACAGGCTCACGGCCTGGCTGTAAGGAGGAGAATCGATGAACAATAAATGGCTTCGTCAGACCATACAATCTTTTAAGCCCTATGCGGCACCGAAAATAAACGAATCAATCGTCATTGACGCCAATGAAAGTCCTTATAATATCTTCGATTTTCCCCAGGTCGCAGAAGCCTTCCTGGCCCGTATGAAACAGACGCCATCCTACCATTACCCGGATCCCTTTGCCGGGGAACTGCGAGAAGCTTTGGCTCAATACGTCGGCTGTGGTCCGGAAGAAGTCCTGGTCGGAAATGGCGGGGATGAAATCATCAGCCTGGTCATGAACACCTTCTTAAATCCCGGAGATGTCCTGCTTACGCACACGCCGACCTTCGATATATACGGTCTCGATGCCGAAGTTCTCGGAGCTAAGGTAGTCACTGTTCCCGACCTCGACGGCTATCGTAGAGATTGTGACGGATTCCTTGAAAAGGTAAAGGAACTACAGCCCAAAGTGACCGTTCTCTGCAATCCCAATAACCCGACGGGTGAGATGCTGCCAATGGCGTATGTAGAAGCCGTGTTACAGGCTTCGGAAAACCCCGTCGTCATCGATGAAGCCTACTTGGAATTTGCCGATGTGCCCAGCATCATTACCAAGCTTTCCCAATACGACAACCTCATCGTTATCCGGACCTTGTCCAAAGCTTTCGGGTTGGCCGGCTGCCGTGTCGGTTACGGCGTGGCTCAAAAATCCGTCATCGAGGCCTTGGGGCTGACGAAACTTGTCTATAACCTGAATATCCTCTCTCAGAATGCGGCTTTGGCGGCTTTAGAATACGCCGATGACATTTTGGCTCATAATATCCCGCCGACGCTGGCGGCCCGCGACGTTTTCTACAAAGCCTTGGAGGACGTGCCTGAAATTACGGCCTATCCCAGTGCGACCAACTTCGTCCTCATTCGCGTTCCCGACGGACCGGCCATGGACAAGGCCCTGCGCGATGCCGACATTTCCGTCCGCTCGTATAAGGCGGACAATCTCAAAAACTGCCTGCGGATTACGATTACGACAGAAGACGTCGTCCAAAAAGTCGTCGCTGTCCTTACGAAAGAGGTGAAAAAACATGCGTAGCGCTCAAATCGAACGGGAGACGGCAGAAACGCAGATTGCCGTATCCCTCAATATCGATGGTTCCGGGACCTTTGGCGGTTCGACGGGCATCGGATTTTTTGACCACATGATGAATCTCTTGGCCTGCCACAGCGGCATGGATATTACCCTTCACGTTCATGGGGACCTGGATGTCGATACCCACCATGTCTTGGAAGATTTGGCCATCGTCTTTGGTGACGCCTTGACCAAGGCCCTCGGTGATAAGAAGGGCATTCACCGCTACGGTATGTTCTACTGCCCCATGGATGAGGCTCTGACGAGGGTCGTCATCGATCTCAGCGGCCGACCGTACCTCGTTTACGATGTGAACCTTAAGGTCGAACGAATCGGTGCCTTTGAAACGGAAATGCTCCGGGAATTTCTTTACGCCCTTTCCGTTCACGGACGCATGAACCTTCACGTGACTAACTTATACGGCGTAAATGCCCATCACATCGTCGAATCGATCTTTAAAGCCTTAGGCCATGCCTTAAAGGAAGCGGTCCGTATGGACGGTGATGAAACGAGTGTCTTATCGACAAAAGGGGTGTTGGAATGAAGATTGCTGTCATTGACTATGAAGTCGGAAACCTGGCCAATGTCTATCATGCTTGGAAGCGCCTCGGCATCGAAGCGGCCATTACCCGCGATGCCTCCGTCATTCGTGACGCTGATTTAATCGAACTCCCCGGTGTCGGCGCTGTTCGGGATGCCATAGGGAACTTAGAAAAATTTGACCTCATTCCTCTCTTACAGGAACAAGTAAAAGCCGGAAAATTCTTCATGGGTGTCTGCTTGGGGATGCAGCTTTTATTTGAACAGAGTTTTGAAGGCGGAACGTATAAGGGCTTAGGTTTTCTGCCCGGCGATATCGTACCCTTTCACACGAAATTGAAAGTACCGCACATGGGCTGGAATGCCTTGGAATTTCGTCAGGACCACTGGCTCAAAACGAATCTTCCCAAAGAGCCTTACGTGTATTTTGTTCATTCGTATCATAAAGCACCGGCTGCGACGCCTGACGTCATTGCCACGGCCGACTACGGAGAACCGGTACCGGCTATCTGCGGCCTCAATAACGTCCTTGGCTTCCAATTCCATCCGGAAAAGAGCGGCCGCGTAGGACAGCAGCTCCTGAAAAATGTCGTCGATTATGTGAAACAGGAAGGATGAGACCATGATTGTATTTCCCGCCATTGATATCCAAAACGGCCGTGCCGTCCGCTTGCGCCAAGGCGTAAAAGATGACAGTACGACCTATTTTGACAATCCTGTCGAAGCGGCTGTTAAATGGGCTGACGAAGGGGCTCTCTTTCTCCACGTCGTCGACCTTGACGGCGCTTTTTCCGGGAGTCTCGCTAATGCTTCTATTATCAGCGACATTTGTGAAGCCGTCGATATCCCTGTCGAAGTCGGCGGCGGTATCCGCAGTGAAGAAGCGATTGAAACCTATTTAGAGGCCGGCGTCAATCGGGTCATCATCGGCTCTAAGGCCGTCGAAGACCCGGATTTTATGGCTGCCATGGCTAAAAAATACGGCTCCATGCTGGCCGTATCCATCGATGCCAAGGAAGACGTCGTGGCCACCCGCGGTTGGGTCGACGGCAGCGATAAACGCGTTTTGCCTTTTGCCCAATCGATGCTGGACCTGGGCATCAATACCTTGATTTATACCGATATCAGTCGTGATGGGATGCTGACCGGACCGAATTTTACCGTCCTTGGTCAGCTCCAGCAGCTGCCTTATATTCGCCTTATCGCTTCCGGCGGCATGAGCAGCATCGACGATTTAAAAAAACTGAAGGCCATGGGCATCTACGGTGCCATTACCGGGAAAGCCTTGTACGAGGGGAAAATTACCATGGCGGAAATCCGAAGTTTAGGGGGAATGTAAGATGTTGGCGAAACGAATCGTGCCCTGCCTTGACGTCCGGAACGGCCGCGTCGTGAAGGGCAAACAATTTAAGCACCTGCAGGATGTTGACGATCCGGTCAGCTTAGGGAAATTCTATTCAGACCAGCTGGCAGACGAACTCGTCTTTTACGATATTACGGCGACCCATGAAAAACGCCATATCTTCCTGGACGTCGTTCGCGCCGTGGCCGAAACGATAACCATCCCCTTTACGATCGGCGGCGGTATTTCCAGTATCGACGACTTTCACCAAGTCTTGCGGGCCGGTGCCGATAAGGTATCGGTCAACTCGGCGGCTGTTCGGCGGCCGGAACTGATTCGCGAGGCTGCCCAGCGTTTTGGCAGCCAGTGTGTCGTCTTGTCTATCGATGCCAAGCGCGACAACCATGGCAGCTGGCAGGTATACGTCGAAGGGGGACGTAAGAATACCGGCATCGACGCCATGGCTTGGGCCAAACAGGGCGTTGCTTTAGGGGCCGGTGAAATCTGCATGAATTCCATGGATGCTGACGGAGAAAAGGCCGGTTTCGATTTGGAATTGAACCGCCGTTTGGCTTCTGAACTTCCCGTGCCAATCATTGCCTCCGGCGGGGCCGGCACGATGCAGGATTTTAAAGACGTCTTCGATACCGGTGTCGATGCAGCCTTGGCAGCTTCGGTGTTTCACTTTGGACAAATCGATATTCCCGATTTGAAACTTTATTTACAGGAACAGGGGATTCCCATGAGAGGGGCAGAAGTATAAATGGATAGTGTATCGATGAAAGATATAAAATTTGACGGCGCCGGATTGGTTCCGGCCGTCGTTCAAGAAGGATGCAGCGGAAAAATCCTGATGGTGGCTTATATGAATGAAGAAGCGCTCCGGCGTACCGTTGAAAGCGGCGACGCCTGGTATTACAGCCGCAGCCGAAATGAATTGTGGCATAAGGGGGAAACGTCGGGCCATTTTCAGCATGTCCGCTCCATCGCCGTCGACTGCGATGCCGATACGATTTTGCTGACTGTCGACCAAGTCGGCGCAGCCTGCCATACGGGCCATAAATCGTGCTTCTTCCGGTCCATGACGGAATGGGAAAAAAGCTACACCGGAAGCCTGTCCATCTTGTCTGATCTCAGCCGGGAAATCAGCGATAAGCGAGTTCATCCGACGGAAAAATCCTATACGTCCTACTTGCTGCAGACGGGCATCGATAAAATCTGCAAGAAAATCGGTGAAGAATCGGCAGAAGTCATCATCGCAGCTAAGAATGCCGACCCTGTTGTCGATGATCGGTCAGAGGCGGCCGAAAACCTGCGGCTTGAAGTCTGCAAGGAGTCAGCGGACTTATTGTATCATCTGGCCGTCTTGTGGGAAGATACGGGCGTTACTGTCAATGACGTCATGAAGGTATTGGAAGAACGGTCCCACGTCAAGGGCAATAAGAAGACTGTCGGCCATTTAGATAAGACATTTTAAGAAAAGGGAGTCTCATGAAGAAGGTAATTTTTGACGTCGACGGCGTCTTACTCAGCGAAAAACGGTATTTTGACGTATCGGCCCTGGTCCTTTGGGAGTGGTATTACAGTGAAAAGTACCTCTGTTTAGGCCACAAGAAGGTTACATCTGAACTCAGTGATGAAGCCATTGACAGTCTGCGCCGGCGGTTTTGGAAAGACGATGCCATCTTGCTGTGGCTCAAAAAACACGGCGTCAACAGCAACTGGGATATGGTCCATGCCCATCTCGTCGTCACACTGTGGCTCCTTTTAGAGCCGTATGCCGCACATCACGGCGCCTTGAATATGGCCTTTGAGACACCGGCGGATATTCAATCCCTGGGCAGACGTCTCCGAGGCTGTGCGGTTCCTTCGGCTGAAGCCGTTTATCAGCGGCTGGTTGAAACGGTGCCCGATGAGGCCGGAAAGGACGATGTATTCGTTTATTTGAGTGATGCCGTCGCAGCAGCCTTGGGAGAGGGGACGCGTCGGTGGACACCCCTTCATTCGCTGTTATGGAATCTGGCCTTTGAAACCTTCCAGGATTGGTACTTTGGCGATGAACTCTATGAAAAGACCTATGGGAAAAAGGCCTATGCACCGGGAAAATCGGGATTCTTGACCCGAGAAGAACCGCTGGGCACGGTCCAAGGCATCCGCCATATGTTCCAAGAACTCAAGCGTCGGGGCTACGCCATTGCCATCGCCACCGGACGGTCGCGGGCTGAAATGGAAATTCCCTTCCGCACCTACGGCTGGCTGAAAGAATTCGACGAGCATTACGTGGCGACCTACAGTGACGTCGAAGAAGCCGAGGGCATGCTGAACTTATCGCTTGATAAACCGAATCCTTTCGTCTATTGCCTGGGGGCCTTTGGCAAAGATAAGGCTCGTTACGGCGACTATGTACGCCGTATGAATGATTTCAAGCAGGGGACGTACTATGTCGTCGGAGATTCCCTGGCCGACGTTTGGTGTGCCAAAGCCTTAGGGGCCGTCATGATCGGGACCTTGACCGGCATCGATGGAGATGACGCCAGGGAGATGTTTGATCGAGAAGGTGTTCCGCATATCGTGCCGACCGTCGAAGCTATTTTAGATTTTTTAGTATAGGACTTATTTATGAAAATTACTGCAATCGAAATCGGGAAAATTGCCATTCCTTTAAAAACACCGTTTATTACGGCTCTGCGCCGCGTCGATGTCGCTGAAGACTTAGTCGTAAAAGTTCACACCGATGACGGCCATGTCGGTTACGGCAATGCGCCGGCAACGGTCGTCATCACCGGCGACAGTCATCAGTCGGTGGCAGGGGCCGTCCAAGAGGTTATCGGGCCGAAGTTGATCGGCATGGATATCGATGACCGTGACCTCATTTTAGAAACGATTCAAAGGGCGATGGTCCACAATACATCAGCCAAGGCAGCCCTTGACATTGCTGTCCACGATCTCTTTGGACAGCGCTACGGCATGCCCCTCTATCGCTTCTTTGGCGGCCGCCGCCAACGTATTGCATCGGACCTTACGATCAGTGTCAATCCGCCTGACGTCATGGCTTCCGATGCGGTAAAAGCCGTTCAGGCCGGGTACCGTCATTTAAAGCTGAAAGTTGGGATTGACAGTACTGTCGACTTTGAGCGCGTCGCTGCCATTCGCCAGGCTGTCGGAAAAGACATCGCCATCCGCCTCGATGCCAACCAGGGATGGAAACCCAAGGAAGCCATTCGCCTTATTCGGGCCATGGAAGACGCGAATCTTGCCATTGAACTCATTGAACAGCCTGTAAAGGCCGTCGATTTTGAAGGCCTCAAACAGGTGACGGATCACGTCGATACTCCCATCATGGCCGATGAGTCGGCTTTCAGTCCGACTGATGTCTTTCGCTTGCTGTCTATGAGGGCCTGCGACCTCATCAATATCAAACTCATGAAGGCCGGTGGTCTCGGTCCGGCTTCAAAAATTGCGGCCATGGCAGAAGCGGCCGGAGTCGAGTGCATGATGGGCTGCATGTTGGAATGCAAAATCGGTATCACTGCAGCGGCGGCCTTATCGGCAGGGACAGCCGTTATTGCCAAGAATGATTTGGACGCCGCCGACCTCATGGCAGCAGACCCCATTCACGGCGGTATTACCTATGATAAAGACCATCTCGTCCTCTCGGAACTTCCGGGCCTCGGGATTCAAGGCATTGAAGGCTGGACCCCTTTTTAACGAAAAGGGTCCGGCTTTTTCTGTTGACACGATGGCTGACATTTTTTATAATAAAAAAAGTATCATACAGTTTGTTAAGGAACCCTTCCGGCTTGTGCAGCAGGTCTGAAGGGTTCTTGTACGATGAATCCATTTATGAAATCGAGGAGGATACATGCGTTTACGAAGAAAACCGTGGATTGACGAGGCCATTAAGGAGTACAGTGAGTTTCTCCATCTCGACGATTGTCAAATGTATAAGGGGAAGTGGCATACGCTCTTTGCCTCCCCGGAAGCGCCGCTGTGGGTAGAACTCGGTACCGGCAAGGGAAACTTTATTTCCCAATTAGCTCAGCTTCACCGCGATGTCAACTTTATCGGCATCGAAATTCAGGCCGGAGTCCTTTATTATGCCGGCAAAAAGTGTGCCGACGCCGAAGTCGATAATGTACAGCTCCTGCGCTTTGATGTTGCCCGCCTGGAAGATATCTTTGAGCCCGGTGAAGTCGACCGCTTCTTTATCAATTTCTGCGATCCCTGGCCCAAGAAGCGTCATGCCAAACGGCGCCTGACGTACCGCAGCTTTCTCGACCGCTATGCCCGCCTTTTAAAAGAAGGCGGTAAGATCTACTTTAAGTCTGACAACGCAGGCCTCTTCGATTTTACCCTCGATGAATTTAAAGCCTGCGGATGGCCGCTGTCGGAAGTGACCTATGATTTGCATAACAGCTCGGTATTGAACGAAGCCATGACCGAATACGAGGCTAAATTCAGTGCCAAGGGACAGCCTATTTTTCATTGTGTTGCCACACGCCCACAGGAAGTGATCGCTCATGTTGTCGAAAAAGATGAATGCCGAAACGAAGGCCCGGAGGAGTAACCTCCTATGGATGCTGGCATCCATAGCCCTTTTGGTGGTCATCGGTCTGGAAAATATCCTCAGCTCGACCTTTGTCCTTGACGAAGGGGCATCCTTGTCCGGGTATTTGGTCAAGCAGCTGTTCTTTTTAGGCGCCGGCATTGCAGCTGCCTGGTTCATTTGGCGATGGGGATATCAATTCATTCGCCGCTGGTGCAGCAAGATTGTCCTGATCAATGTCGTCTGCCTCATTGCCGTCAAATTCGTCGGCATTACGGTAAACGGCGCCCGGCGCTGGCTGGGATTCGGTGTTTTTTCCTTCCAGCCGTCGGAATTTGCTAAGTTAGCAGCCATCATTACCATGGCCGCCGCCATCGCCTTTTATTTAGAGCGGCACGGGAATAAGGAATTGATGTCCCTCCACCTTCGGAACATCTTTCCCATCGATAAATGGGAAAGAAAAATCCCGTTCGGGAAGCGGCTCTTTTCTTTGTTTCTCCATCGCTATGGCTTTTTTGCCTTCATTCCGACCCTCTTTTTTTCTTTCCTGGTCTTACTGCAACCCGATGCCGGGACGGCCATCGTCATTTTTTTCCCGGTGCTTATGATGTTTTTTTGCTGTGAACTCACCGTGATTCACACTAAATTTTCGTGGAAACAGCGTGTTGCCTTTGCCATCGCTATCGTCGCCGTTTTGGCCTTGGTCGTCTATTTGTTTGCCCACTCTTATCAGATGATGCGTATCATTACCTGGTGGGACCCTTGGCCTTATAGTCAGAGCAGCGGTTATCAGACGGTTCAAAGTTATATTGCCGTCGGTTCTGGCGGTGTCTTTGGACAAGGCATGGGGACCGGGATCAGTAAGTTCAATTACCTGCCGGAAGCCCATACGGACTTTGCCTTTGCCGTTATCGCTCAGGAATGGGGCCTCATCGGGGCTGTCATCGTCTTGTTTTTGTTTTGCAGCCTGCTGTCGGTCGGCGTCAAAACGGCTGTCCGCTGCCGCGACCGTTTCGGAACCTTCCTGGCCTTGGGTATTACCTTTTCCCTCTGCGGACAGGGCCTCATCAACATGGCCATGGTCACGGGCATCGTTCCTGTCGTCGGCGTTCCCTTACCGTTTATCAGTTACGGCGGATCTTCGCTTATCTTAAATATCATTTCGGTCACCTTTTTACTGCGTATCAGTTATGATAATTTCTGTGAAGCCGAAGCGGGGCAGGCCGACGTTGAAACGGAGCCATTCTAAGGGGCGGCTCCTTGTAAAATCTGATTTTTATAAGAAATCTGTCTTTATTTGGGAGGAGATTGCATGCAACAACATAGGGTTATACACGTAGAAGAACGGCTGCCCTTACTGCCGACCATTCCTTTGAGTTTACAGCATTTATTTGCCATGTTCGGCTCTACCGTACTGGTACCGTTCCTGCTTCATGTCGATCCGGCGACGGCTTTATTTATGAACGGCGTCGGCACCTTGCTGTACTTGACGATTTGTAAGTGGCGGCTGCCGGCCTATCTCGGCTCGAGCTTTGCCTTTATTTCACCGGTTTTGGCCGTTACGGCTACGCCGGGCATGACCTATGGTGATGCCCAAGGGGGGTTCATCGTCTTCGGCCTGTCCTTTATCATCTTGGCGGCTGTCGTCGACAAGGTGGGGACGAAGTGGATCGATATCTTGTTCCCGCCGGCTGCCATGGGATCGATCGTAGCCATCATCGGTTTGGAATTGGCGCCCTTAGCCATGAACATGTCGGGCTATATGGGGGAAGTCCAGGGCATGTCCAATGAAACGGCTATGATCATTTCGACCTTTACCCTCATCGTCACCATTTTGACGACCGTCCTCGGCCGCGGCTTCATCGGCATCATCCCTATCCTCATCGGGGTCATTGCCGGTTATATCCTGTCCTTCTTCATGGGTGTCGTCGACTTGGCCCACGTTCAGGAAGTACCTTGGTTTGCCTTGCCGACGTTCTATAAGCCGGAATTTAATATCAGTGCCATTATGATGATCATGCCGGCCTTGTTCGTCGTCCTGGCTGAACATTTGGGCCATCTCTTTGTTACCAGTGATATCGTCGGCCGCGACCTCATTACCGATCCCGGCCTTCACCGCTCACTCTTTGCGGACGGCGTATCGAATGTCCTCTCGGGTCTCGTCGGTTCGACACCGAATACGACGTACGGTGAAAATATGGGCGTCATGGCGATTACCGGCGTATACAGTACCTGGGTCATCGGCGGCGCGGCTATCTTTGCCATCCTCTTTTCTTTCATCGGAAAGATTGCGGCTCTCATCCATGCCATTCCGACTCCGGTCATGGGCGGGGTCTGCATCCTCTTATTCGGCTTCATCGCCGCCTCGGGGCTGCGCATGCTGGTTGAAAAGAAGGTCGACTATACGCGCTCGAAGAATCTTATTTTAACGGCGGTTACCATGATTTCCGGTCTCAGCGGCGCAACGATTGTCTTGGGGCCGGTCCAGCTTAAAGGCATGGGCCTGGCAACGGTCGTGGCTATGATCATGAGCTGTGTATTCTTATTCTTTGAAAAAATCCACTGGGCCAATGAAGGATAAAAGGCTTTCTTCCGTTGGTCCGTAAGGGCTGCCTTTGGCGGCGCTGAAAGGAGATATTATGATGAAGATTAAACCACCGAAAACCCGCGATGATTTAATCGCCCTGCTGAGTCTGACTGAACCTGACGAATTGCAGGCCTTGTATGATGCGGCTTATGCCGTCAAGGCTGCCAATGTCGGCCGCGTCGTCTACTATCGGGGACTCATCGAGTTTTCCAACTACTGCATTAAAGATTGTAAGTACTGCGGCATCCGCAAGAGCAATGACGAAGTCGAACGCTTCGACACTCCGCGGGAAGATATTTTGGCCATGGCCCGCTGGGCTTATGAAAATAAGTACGGCTCGCTGACTATCCAGTCCGGCGAACGGCAGGACGAGGCTTTTATCGATTACGTCGAAGGCTTGATTCGCGATATCAAAAAGCTGAGCGACGGCAAGTTGGGACTGACCCTCTGCGTCGGTGAACAGACGGAAGATACCTATCGGCGCTGGTTTGAAGCCGGCGCTCACCGCTACTTGCTGCGCATCGAGACCAGTAATCCCGCTCTCTATGCGACCCTTCATCCCGATGACGGCCATCATAAATGGCAGGTTCGCAAAGCTTGCCTTGAAAGTCTGCGACGCATCGGCTATCAGGTCGGGACGGGGGATATGATCGGTCTTCCCGGTCAAACGATCGGTGACTTGGCAGACGACATTCTGCTCTATCGCGATATGGATATCGATATGATCGGCATGGGGCCTTACGTCGTTCACCATAATACGCCTATCGGGAAAGCCGTCTTGGCCAGCGGCATGGACAGCAAGGAAGAACAGAAACGGCGGCTGGAAATGGGACTCAAGATGATTGCCGTGACCCGGCTCTTTTTGCCCGATGTCAACATTGCGGCGACGACGGCTCTGCAGGCTCTCCATCCCTTGGGACGCGAACTGGGCTTAAAGGCCGGAGCCAACGTGCTCATGCCGATTGTCACCGTTCCCAAGTTCCGTCCGCAGTACCTCTTGTACGATAACAAACCCTGTGTCGATGAAGTGCCGGAGCAGTGCAAGAACTGCATCAGCGCCCGCGTCGCCTCTGTCGGCGATACCATCGGGTTCGGTCAGTGGGGCGACTCGCCGCACTTTTTCCATCGCAAGTAAGGCAGGAAGCCCCTCGCCGAGGATGCAGATATAGTATATAGGTATATAAAAAAAGCAGGTCCCTTTGGGAACCTGCTTTTTGTGATTGGCGGAAAGGGTGGGATTCGAACCCACGGTGCGTTGCCGCATCACTAGTTTTCAAGACTAGCTCCTTAAACCACTCGGACACCTTTCCATAACGAAAATATTATATCAAAGTTTTGACAACTCCGTCAAGGTCGGCGGGAATACTTGATAATTGACGATTACATGGTATATAATTAGATGTATCTTTATGTCTAAATGATTTTGGTTATAGAAAAGGGGCTGTGATAATGTATCACATAAGTGTTTTGACAGGACGTCAGGATGAAGATGATTTTGGAGAGAGACTGCGCGATGTAGCGCGCGTTGAATATTGTCCTCCGGGAGATGAAGATGAATTAGCCGACAGGCTGCATGATGCCGAGATTATTATCTGCCATGCCGAACCGATTACGGCTTCACTTCTTGAGGAATTGGATGACTTGAAACTCATTGTCGTCTTATCGACTCGGTCTGATAATGTCGATATAAAAGCGGCGCACGAAAAGGGCGTCATGGTCATCAATAATACTTCCTATTGTGTCGACGACATTGCCGATCATGCCTGCGCTATGATCTTGGCTTTGATTCGACAGCTGCCGGAATATCAGAGTGATATCCGGACCAACAGCCGTTGGGAATTCGGCTCTATTCCCTGGCCCCTGCACCGGGTCAGTAAAAATCTTATTGGTCTCGTCGGGTTTGGCCATGTCGGCCGTGCCGTTGCTTCAAGATTGCAGGCCTTTGGATGCAAAATCCAGGCTTACGATCCCTTCGTCAGTGAAAAATTCATGATGGAAAGCAGCGTCCGCCCTGTCGATTTTGATAAACTTCTTCAGACTAGCGACGTCGTATCACTGCACATGCCGCTGAACGAATCGACACGCTACATTTTTCAAGATGAACAATTCGAAGCTATGAAGAAAGGTGCCATGTTCGTCAACTGCTGCCGCGGCGGCTTAGTTGATGAAGCGGCCCTGTACCATGCCGTCGATGACGGCCATATCCGCAGTGCCGCCCTCGATGCCCTGTCGACAGAGCATCCGAGTCCGATGCTGCTCAAAATGATTGCCCGGCCGGAATTTTTACTGACGCCGAGCGTCAGCTTCCATTCCGTTGAAGCGATGCGTGATATCCGCGACGATGCTGAACGCTATATCCGGCTGTTTCTGGCCGGCCACTATGATGAATTGCCCGTAGTAACCTTGCGGGACAATGAATGATCTTGATGAGAGGGGCTGTACGATTTGCGCATCTTGAAATTAGCCTGTATGGCTCTGTTGAGCTGCCTTATACTGGCAGGCTGCGCACTGGACAATAAAAAGGTCGATGCACCTGCGGCGGAAAAGAAACCGTCGCAGGAAGTTGCTATGGCTGTACCGAAAGAGGGGATTCCCGTTCTGATGTACCATATGATCGGCGACGTTCCGGATAATGACGCCGTTCTGTTGGAGTCCCACTTTCGGGAGCAGATGAAATTTTTGAAAGATAACGATTTTCATCCCCTGACCATGGATCAGCTTTACGACTACTTGGCCCATGGCAAACCGGTGCCGGTACGGCCTGTTGTCCTTACCTTTGATGACGGCTATCCCGATACGTACCGTATCGTCATGCCTATTTTAAAGGAATACGGTTTTGCCGGGACGGTTTTCGTGCCGACTTATGACACGGACCAGGGGACGCGCATCAATTGGCAGCAGGTCAAAGAAATGCAGGCTTCAGGCCTTACCATTGCGTCGCACAGCTATCGTCATGAACGGGCAACGGAGATGACGGGGAACACCTTTGCCGACGAGATTAAAAAGAGTCAGGCTGAGTTAAAAGAACAGCTCGGTATTACCAATGAATACTTCTGTTACCCTTATGGCGGCTATACCCGGGAAGCCGGTGAGGTCTTAAAGGCAGCCGGCATTAAATTGGCCGTGACCATGGACCCGGGCTGGGCAAAATATGGGGATAACCTGTATGCCGTCAAACGGATTTGGATCGGCAACGCTGTCGACATTGAAAACTTCAAGCAGCGCGTTACAACACCGCAATACGAAGAACGTTAACTTTATTTTTTCGAGGTTACATATGAGGAAACACGTAAAAGAAATCGGTAAGTTTTTTATCTTTATCGCCATTTTTTTCTCTCTGACATCGCCTTTTGTCGTCCTCTTCGGACCCTTCGACAATTTGAAGCGGACGGTTGTGGGCGCTATTTTGAAGAGCCGCCATCCGCAGTACATTACGTGGCTTTTTACGCAGCAGGAAATTGATGAGATCTTAGGCGGTATCAGCTCGACGCCGAAGCAGGAGCTGTTTAATTTCAAAGCTCGCACGGATACGACACTTACCCTGAAAAATATCGATTCCAGCCGATTTAAGGGCTTCCTGTTGGAAGTCCCCGATCCCCATCGCCTGCAGGTTGCAACGGCGGAAAATATGGATGAAAAAGGCGATACGACGAGCGGCATTGCCGAACGCGTCGGTGCCGTAGCGGCTATCAATGCCGGCGGCTTCTATGATGCCAATGGGACCGGAACGGGCCGTCAGCCTTACGGCTTCATTATTCACGATGGAAAATATCTCCTCGGTCAGAACTCTTCTGACGATGAAACGAATGAATTTGTCGGCTTTACTTCCGGCGGCAACCTCATCGTCGGGAACTATTCGAAAGCCGAACTGCGAGAAAAGGACGTCGTCGAAGGCATCTCCTTCGGACCGGCGCTTATCGTCAACGGGGAAAAGATGATTACCAATGGCGATGGCGGTTGGGGCGTCGGGCCGCGCACGGCCATTGGCCAGCGTAAGGACGGTACCGTACTGCTTCTGGTCATTGACGGTCGTCAGCCCGGATATTCTGTCGGAGCGACCTTGCGTGACCTTCAGAATATCATGTATGAAGAAGGGGCCGTCATTGCAGCCAACCTCGATGGCGGATCCAGTTCGACGTTGTATTACAATGGAAAAGTCATCAACAAACCGGCGGACCTCTTGGGTGAACGCATGATTCCGACGGCGTTCGTCGTCAAGTAGGAGGGCAGGCTATGAAATTTCGAAAGTTTATTGGCGTCTTTATGCTTGGTATTGCCGTCCAGGCCGGCATTTATATTTATTTAGACCAGGTCTTGTTTGCGCCGACGTCGGACTTCCAAATCGGCGGGACGACTCAGCAGGAGGCCATGGGAGACGGTACAGAAACGAACGGCCGCAGCTTCTATTCTTATGATAAGCGCTTCATGGCGACTATTCTCGATGATCAGGTTACCATCTATGAAGCCGGGAAAAAGAACGATCCCCAGCGCATCAATCTGCACGGCCGCAACGTCTCTTTCTTTGAATGGCTTCCGGACCGTAACCTAGCTATTTTTGCGACCTATGGCCGCGACAATAAGACCGGGGAATACGGTGTTTACATTGCCCAGTACAATCCAATCTATCCGGACCGGGAGTTAGATACGCCCATTGAAGATGCACCGGCAGACAGCAAAATCGTCGACGTCGCTTATTCGACGGCGACCAATGTCGTTTACATGAAACTCGAAGTTGGGGAAGACCGTTATCGCATTTATCGAACCGATGCCAACTACGATACGCGGCGTATTCACGTCCAGGCTGAAAATATCGGCCGCATCGCCGTCTTCTACGATTCGGATACCTTCTTCTACGATAACCTCCGGACCGGTGTCGTGTACATGCTCGACGGGGCTACCAGCAGCTGGCGCGAAATTTCGCCGAGCGGTAATTTCAGGCTCATCGGTCTCGACGGCCAGGAAATTTACATCGCTGAAATGAACCGTGACGACAAAGTCATTGCCGCTTATCGGGGCCGTTTGGGCGTAGGATTTAAGAAAATTGCTACCTATCGGACACCGGAAGACTTCAACAGCATCACGCTGAACAGTATGCATGAAGCGTCGGAAAAGTCGGATAAAATGGAAAAGGAATAGGTGATTGACCTTGGCAAAACATAAGATTCCTAAGAATCGTTCAATTGAAGATATGTTCAAAGGGGTTCAGGAAGAAGATACCTTTGAAACGATGGGTTGGGAAGATGATGACGCCAGCCCTCGCCGTCAACCTGTCCGAAAATCAGATAAGAAACAGACGGCCGGCGATTTTCGCCGTCAGTTCTTTACCGATGATCTTCAGGAAAAAGTAGGATCCATCCTCCTCGATATCAAGATGGCCTATTTTAAAGACGGTGTCGGTGATATCTCCCTGGAAGTCGTGAAGGATGGCCGCAACGTCGTCATTAAAACGGCTCCCAAGACCAGTAAAAAGCTGCGTAAATAGCTTTGCCGCCGCTTGTCGTTGAAGGAGGCGTGGCCATGGAAAAAAAAGACCTGGAAAAACAGTTTCGCTGCGGCCCTATTACGGCGGCTTATGAAAATTCAAAATGGTTTTCCGGATTTATGAAAATCTTGTTTCTCTTAGTGGCCATTTACTTTTTCTGGCTTATGATGGGGGAAACACGCCTCGTCGAACATCTCGATAACTGGGCCGTTCTTGCCTTTTGTCTGTGGCGCATCCACCGGCAAAGCGACGTCATGTGCTACGTGGCGGAAAAAGGCATTATTGTCCGCCGGCAGTTCCGGTCGCTTCACGAATTTTATGATGACCAGTTTCATACCGATCGCAGTCTGGTATTCCTTCCGTATAAGGATATCTTTGTTATCGGCGATACGTGGCAGGAAATCCAGTTGGGGCAAGCCGAAGAAGGGGGACTCGTCGTACTTCCCGTCCGTCTCCAGTTTCTGTCGAAAAAGAGCAAACAGCAGATCATCGACACCATCAAGGATATGCAGGATAAGGACGATGATGAGGTGTAAAGGGCAATTTATTCAGAATATGCATTGATCAGCATGGAAACATGCTGATTTTTCATGATTAAAACCCTTTATCTTTTTAACGAAATAAAGTAAAATATGTCATATACATCAAGAGACGGTCTGTCCTTTGTAATTACACCGCCCATGATGAATTAGTAAGGGAAACTCACAGGCTTTCGGATGGAGGGCCGGGAAGGGAGTTTCTGACAGCCTTTAATCGTTATGTTACTCTGTAAGGAGGAATTTACATGAATTGGAAAAAAATATTGGCTGCCGGTGCGTTAACGGCAGCAGCGGCTGCATTACTCGTTGGCTGCGGCACGGATAACAGCAGCCAGGCAGAGCAGAAACTGCCGGATAAAATCGTCATCGGCCTCGATGATAACTTCCCGCCTATGGGTTTCCGTGATGAAAGCGGCAACCTTGTCGGTTTCGATATTGACTTGGCTCAGGAAGCGTCTAAACGCCTCGGCGTCCCCGTTGAATTTAAACCAATCGACTGGGACAGCAAGGAAGCAGCTCTTAAGAGTAAGCAAGTCGACCTCTTGTGGAACGGCCTGACCATTACCGACGAACGGGCTCAGCAAATTGCCTTTTCTAAGCCTTATATGCACAATCAGCAGCTTCTCGTCGTCCGGACCGATTCGCCGATTACCAATCGTGAAGGCCTGGCCGGCAAAATCTTAGGGACTCAGGAAGGCAGCAGCTCCATCAATGCCTTGGAAAAGAACATGGACTTCCAGAAATCCTTGTCCGAAGTCAAGAAATACGGCGATTTCGTCAATGCCTTTATGGACCTTGAAATCGGCCGTATTGACGGTGTCCTCGTCGACAGTGTTGTAGGCCGGTATTATATGACCAAGAAGCCGGGTCAGTTTAAAGTCATTGATGACAAAATGGGTGACGAACAATTCGGCGTCGGCCTGCGTAAAGATGACAATCTGCTGCGGGATAAACTCAATGATGTCTTGAAACAGATGAGTGAAGATGGTACAATGACTAAGTTGTCCCAGAAGTGGTTTAACGAAGATATTACCATAAAAGTACGGTAATCGGGAAAGATGTACGAAAAACAACCTTTCGGTCAGATGACGCTGACAGCTCCCCGTCGTGGAGAGGTCCCCGGCATGGACGGAGAGGTTGTTTTTCCGTGTTGCACACTGCCTGTGTGAATCGCCGTGCCTGAAAAAGGAGCCAGCATGGATTATTTAATTCAGATTGTGCCTGCCGTCGCAGCAGGCCTGAAAATTACACTGCAAATTTTTGTTATTACCATCGTCTTGAGTCTGCCCTTGGGTATCCTCATGGCCGTTGGCCGCATTTCTAAGATAGCCATCCTGCGAAAGACCATGTATGCCTATATTTATGTCATGCGTGGTACGCCGCTGATGCTGCAGATCTTGTTCATCTATTACGGACTGCCTTTTATCATCGACGGCTTTACCCTGCCGGCTTTTCCGGCGGCCATCATCGCCTTCGTCTTTAACTATGCCGCTTACTTTGCCGAAATCTTCCGCGGCGGAATCCAGTCCATCGACCGCGGCCAGTATGAAGGAGCCAAAGTTCTGGGGATGACCTATATTCAGACCATGCGCCGCATTATCCTGCCTCAGGTCGTAAAACGGGTTTTGCCGCCAGTGTCCAATGAAACGATTAACCTGCTCAAAGATACGTCCCTCGTCTACATCCTGGCCATGAACGACATCCTGCGCATTACGCGGTCCATCGTTCAGCGCGATTTCGATACGACGGCCTTTTTAGTTGCTGCTGTATTCTATTTATTCTTTACGTTTATCCTGACCAAAATTTTCGGTTATCTGGAAAAACGCTACGCCGTCTATGATGAATAAGGAGGACGTCTTGTCATGAGTTTTATTGAAATGGACCATATCCGAAAGAGTTTCGGGAATTTGGAAGTATTAAAAGACGTCTCCCTCCATGTAGAAGCGGGGGAAGTCGTTTCTATCATCGGCCCGTCAGGAAGCGGTAAGAGTACCTTTCTGAGATGCCTTTGCCAGTTGGAAACCATCAACAGCGGCTCTATCGTCGTCGACGGCAAGACCATGGCCAGTACGCCTGCCGGGAGCCAGCGTGCCGTCTATGCACCGGCTGCCGACGTTCGGGCTATCTGTCGCCGCATGGGCATGTGCTTTCAGCACTTCAACTTGTTTCCGCACATGACGGTGTTGGATAACATCTTGGAAGCGCCTCGCGTCGTCAAGAAGATGAAGACCGAAGAAATCATGCCTCAGGCCGAGGAACTGCTTAGAAAGGTCGGCTTGTGGGAAAAAAGAGACACCTATCCGTCCCGCCTTTCCGGCGGTCAGCAGCAGCGTGTGGCCATTGCCCGCTCTTTGGCGATGGACCCGGATATCATGCTCTTTGACGAACCGACCAGTGCCCTTGATCCGGAATTGACCGGTGAAGTTCTGCGCACGATACAGCAGTTGGCTGATGAAAACATGACCATGATCATCGTAACCCATGAAATGGCTTTTGCCAAAGAAGTGGCCGACCGGGTTATTTTTATGGCTGACGGCATTATTCAAGAACAAGGTAAACCGGAAGACGTCTTTGAACATCCGCAAAATGAACGGACACAAAGCTTCCTTCAGTCGATGCTGCGGTTCTAAGCAGAACATCGTGCTGTCTTTAAAGCCCCGTACAGGGGCTTTTGGTTTACATGGGGCATTCAGTGCCCCGCAGGTGGCATAGTATACCCATTCTGTGCTATAATGATTTCATACGTGAATAAGACATTATTCTATCGAAAGGTAGTGAAGTGAACATGACACAGTTAAAATTACGTTCAGGCTTTACTTTTGACGTAACCAATCTTTATGGCCCTCAGGCCGTCACGGAAGCAGAGGTAAAGGACTTTTCACCGGTCTATACCAAGGCTCATGAAGCGGTGATGAACATGCGCAAGAACGGCACCATGCCGGGACATCTCTCCAAAGACGGAGAACCGGAAGCCGTTCTTTTTACGCAGCTGCCGTATATTGAAGATGGCAACATCAACAGCCCGGAACGTATTTTTGCCCTTGAAGAATTGGCTCGGACGACGCGCAACCGCGTCGATGCCGTCGTATTCTTGGGGATTGGCGGTTCCTATTTGGGCGGGAAAGTTTTGTTTGACGTTCAGTGCGGTGAATTTTGGAATTTAAAGAGCACGGAAGAACGCAATGGCTTCCCGAAAGCCTTCTTTGCCGGCAATAATGTTGACTCTCATAAAATGGCAGGCCTTATTCAATTCTTGAAAAATGACAGCCAGACGAAGCCGAACTATACGGTAATGGCCGTTGTCATTTCTAAATCGGGCTCGACAATCGAACCGATGTCGAACTACATGGTCTTGAAAGAAGCTATGAGCGACGCCGGCATTGCCCTTGAAACCGTAGCCGTTACGGACCCTCACGACGGCGGCGATAAAGAAACGCTGCTTCACGGTCTGGCTAAAAAATCGGGCTGGCCTATTTTCTACGTTCCCGATGGCATTGGCGGACGATTCAGTGTCTTTTCTGAAGTCGGTCTCATCGTAGGCGCCTTGACCGGTTTCAGCATCCGTCAGTTCCTTGACGGTGCCCGTGATATGGATCACGCTTGCCAGAATCCGGATATTTGGAAAAATCCGGCCCTTCTCAACAGTGTCCTTAAATTCCTGGCCGGTAAAAATCATGGCCGCAGCCTGGAAGTTCTCATGCCCTATGCCGACAGCTTGAAATCCTTGTCGGAGTGGTATATTCAGCTCTTGGCTGAATCCCTCGGCAAGCGCCTTGACAAACAGGGCAATGTCGTCAACTATGGCCGTACGCCGATCGTGGCTGTCGGTACGACGGACATGCATGCGCAGACCCAGGAACATCAGGAAGGCCCGCAGGATAAAGTCGTCCAGTTCGTCTCTGTCGAAAACTGGCCCGATGACGTTACGGTACCTCATCTTTACGACGAATATCCGAAATTGGCCGCTTTCAGCGGTTTGCCTCTCAGTCAGATCTTAGAAGCTGCTCGCAGCTCCAACGCCGAAGCCCTTGCCGGTGACGGCCGTCCCAGTGCCAACTACATCATGCCGGCCATCACTCCGTATCATTTGGGTGAATTGATGTTCATGCTCTGCCTGTCCATTGCTTATGAAGGCGAATTTGCCAATGTCGATGCCTTCAATCAGCCCGGCGTCGAAGTATACAAGAAATTCCTCGGCGGCCGCCTGAAAAAACTGCAGGAAGGTTAAGCTATGAATGTATTAGTTACCGGCGGTGCCGGCTATATCGGCAGCCATACGGTGAAGGCCCTGCTTCAAGAAGGCCATAAGGTCGTCGTCATTGACAACCTGTCCCGCGGCCATCGGGCAGCCGTCCCGGAAGAGATCCCCTTTTACGTCGTCGACATCCACGATATTGATGCGTACGCCGGATCCTTGAAGACATTGAACATCGATGCCGTCATGCATTTTGCGGCCCATAGCCAGGTTGGCGAATCGATGGAAAATCCGACCATTTATTACGATAATAATGTCGTAGGCTCATATTGCCTCCTTGAAGCTGTCCGTCAGGCCAAGGTCAAATACTTCGTCTTTTCGTCGACGGCAGCTGTTTATGGCGAACCGGAAAAGACGCCGATTACGGAAGATATGCCCTACCAGCCGACCAATGTCTATGGCCAGACCAAGCTCATGATTGAAATGATGTTGGCTCAGTTCAGCCGTGCTTACGGGCTGCACTATGTAGCTCTTCGCTACTTTAATGCTGCAGGAGCTGATGGCAGTGGTGCCATCGGGGAAGATCATACACCGGAAACGCACCTCATTCCTTTGATTTTGCAGACCGCTTTGGGACAGCGTGACAGCATTAAAATTTTCGGCACAGACTATCCGACGCCGGACGGGACTTGTGTTCGTGATTATATCCACGTCACCGATCTTGCCGATGCCCACGTACGCGTCCTTCGCTACTTGTCGGAAGGCGGCGAGTCGCAGTACTTTAATCTGGGGTCTCAGAACGGCTTCAGCGTCCGGGAAATGATTGAAGCCGCCAAGAAGGTTACAGGTCGTGATTTTAACGTGGAAGAAGCACCGCGTCGTGCCGGCGATCCGGCTGTGCTCATTGCCGGATCGGAAAAAATCCGCCGCATCACAGGCTGGCAGCCGACACACAGTAAAGTAGAACAAATTATAGCCGATGCCTGGCATTGGCATCAACACCATCCGCAGGGGTATGGCGATAAAAAATAGGGGTTTATCGGTCCTGCAAAAGGTGGGGAACGGTATCGTTCAACGTCGCAAGACTTGGCTTCCCTATGTGGGGATACTTGTCTGCCTTGGCGCTGTTTGGTTTTTGTGGGAAGAGCCCCAGGGACAAGTAAACATGAAACGGGATGCCTCTCAGCAGCAAGCTGAGAAGCATCCCGTTTTTGATACGCCGGAGAAGGAGGCTGAAGGAAGCCTCGTCTACGACGTAAGGCCGGCGATACAGTATAAGCCCCTGCCTGATTTATTTGGCGGCAGTTTGCCGAAGAAAGCTGTCGCCGCGGAACCAAAAGGGGGACCCGATATGTCACCGACTGCGAAATCGGTAAAGACAACGGAATACGTTCAGCCGCAATGGACCTTGCCCACCGTTGGCGGGTCGATTCATCACGGGAAGGCTCACCTGGTCCTGTTGCAGTGGCAGGGCCAGTCGGCTGCCTGCGCTGCCGGAGAATCCTGGCAGGGCTGGTATATTGCTTATATCAACCGCCAAGCTGTAGGGCTTATGCGTGACGGAAAACTTTGGGAGATTCGCTTGTGAGGGGGAGAAAGGAAGTGTCATGAAGTTTTATACTAAAGCCTGGGCGGCAGCTGTCTGTTGTTTTCTGCCCTTTCAGGCGGCTGCCATCGATATTCAGGTGAGGGATGTCCCCGTTCGGACCGTTCTCGAAGGACTGGCACGGTCGGGACAGATGAATCTTATCGTCGATGACAGTGTAGAAGGCACACTCACGATGACCCTGCGGGATATTACCGTCGAAGAGGCCCTGCAGGCGATTGCGGACAGTAAAGGACTCTATTACGATGCATCCGGGCCGATACGGACGATTACCGGCCCTCATACCGGAAAGCGTGTAAAAACGTTTCATACATGGCGGCTCCGCTATGCCGATCCTGAAACGGTAAAGGAAGCCGTTGAGGCAGCCGTCCCTGAAGCCGACGTACGCTGGCACGGCGATACGAATACGGTGGTCGTCGGCGGAACCGCACAGACTCAGGCGGCGGTACAGGCCTTGGTCAAGCGACTCGATGTGCCGCCGCGGCAAGTCGATGTGTCCGTTGAAATCGCTTCCATCGATGACAGCCTGTTGAAGCAGACCGGTATCGAGTACAATTGGTCGACCGTTGAAGGCGGCGCCGCTCACAGTATTTTTTCCCTGTCCGGGACGATTCATGCCTTAGAAGAACGCGGTAAGGCGAAAATCTTAGCCCGGCCCCATATCGTAGCCAGCAATGGCAGAGAAGCTCATATCCTCATTGGCGATAAGATTCCCGTTCAGACCGAGCATCGGTCCGGACAGGAGACGGCTATCAGTACGACCTATGAAGATGCAGGCATTAAATTGACTTATACCCCTCAAGTTCATCCGGATAATTCGGTGACGGCGGATTTATTTGCCGAAGTCAGCACGCCGGTCTTTGTCCCCGAACTGAAGGCTTACCGCATTGCGACCCGTCAGGCTCGGACGACGGTGCGCCTGCAAGAAGGCCAGCCTCTCGTTATCGGCGGCCTCATTCGCCGTGAAGACCTTGAGCATTTTCGAAAAGTCCCGATTTTGGCAGACCTGCCTTTAATCGGAAAATTATTCCGCTATCATTATAAGTCGCATAAGAATACAGAAATCGTTTTAATCTTGAAATCGCAGGTATTACCGGATTAGTACGACGTTTTACGTGGTTTTCGTCGGTTTTTATGAAAATATTCTCTTGACTTTCATTTATTTTCCGGTATAATCATTATCAACAATTAATTTCCTGATAACAGTTGTGACGGAAAAAAGTAAGGCCTTTAAACTTTTCAGAGAGTATCCGGGCGGTGTGAGGGTACAGGCGATGAGGTCTGAAGTTCATTCCTGAACTGTACGGCTGAACTGTAGTAGGCTGTACCGGGGCGGCTGCCGTTATACGGCCATGAGTTGATCGATTCAAGATAAATAGGGTGGTACCGCGGATTTTTCCGTCCCTGGGTGCCACCCTTTTTTTGTTCTATCGATAAATTGGGTGGTACCGCGACGTCGTCGTCCCTTTTTAGGGGCGATTTTTTTTTCGGGAAATTAGGAAGAGAGGAGTTTTTATGATGGGAACAACAGGAATTCAAATCGTTATTATTTTAGCTTATATCGGCGTACTTTTCGGTATCAGCTGGTATGTGAAGCGGCGGGCTGCGGATTCTGCCGAAGCCTATGTATTGGCCGGCCGCAAACTTACGACGCCTCTTATTATGGTATCCATCGTCGGCCTTGCCGTCGGCGGTGCCTCGACGATCGGCGTTGCCGAACAGGCTTATAAAGTCGGCTTGTCCGCCGGCTGGTATACGGCAGCCTGGGGGATCGGTGCCATTGTCATGGGATTGACGGTCGCCAAGAAGTATCGGCGTCTCAATATTACGACCGTTCCGGAACTCCTTGAACGGTATTATGATCGGCGCAGCATGGTGGCCGGCATTGCCTGCCAGGTTTTGGTACAGCTCGTCGTCATGAGTCTTCAGTACGTAGCCGGCGGCGCCGTCCTGGCAGCCCTCATGCCGGATATTTTCACGCCGGTTACGGGGATGTTCACCAGTGCCGTCGTATTCATCGGGATTACCCTTATCGGCGGCATGTGGTCGGCCAGTCAGTCTAATATCCTTAACGTAACTTTGCAGTACGTCGGCATTACTGTTGCGGCCTTCCTCATCGTGGCGATGGCCGGCGGTATCGATGTCGTAGCCATCCAAGCACCGTCCATGACGTCTATGGATTTCTTCAGCGGCGTGGGACCGATGACGATTGTCACCTGGATCGTCGTCTTGATTACGGTCAATATTTCCCTTCAGGCCATCATCCAGATTTCGCTGGGTGCCAAAGATGTGCAGACGGCCCGCAAAGGCTTTGTCATCGGCGGCCTGGTCATGCTGCCCGTCGGTTTCGTAGCGGCCTTGCTCGGCGTCATTGCATCAGAAATGTATCCTTCTATTTCACCGACAACGGCCTTGCCGCAGCTCATCATGTCGCTTAATCCTTGGATTGCCGGGATTACCTTGGCTTCTTTGTGGGCCGCTGACGTCAGCACGGCCTGCAATTTGCTCTTATCGGCAGCGACGCTGTATTCTCACGATATTCATAAGCAGTTCATTGATCCGCAGATGTCGGATAAGAAGTACATGGCCGTCACCCGTATTTCGGTACTCCTGTTGGGAATCCTTACGCTGGGCTTTGCCCTTACCATCAGCGGCATCATTTCGACGCTCATGGCGGGCTTGTCACTCATGACCGCTTTTGCCGTCATCGTCCTCATGACGATGTATGCGCCGGCTTACTGCTCGCGCCAGGCGGCCTTCTATACAATCATGGCTTCGATCATCGTCCTCATCGCCTGGATGGTCATTCCCGCGGTTCGGATTCTGCCCCATGTCATTTATGCTGAATGGATCGTTTGCAGTGTGACCTTCTGCGGTATCAGCCTGGTCTCGAAGAAAGCCATTTCAACGGAAGGGCTGGCTGAAAAGGTCAGCGCTCCGGCCCAGCATTAAAGGACTACTGCCAGAAGGCGTTGCCGACGGCAAATCCGAGCCAGCAGCAGAGGAAGCCGCCGATGACGTTGAGTGAAAAATAGGCCGCTGCCGACATTAGGTCGCCGGTGCGGACGAGGGTCAATAGTTCCATGTTGTACGTCGAAAAGGTCGTAAAACCACCGAGGATGCCGGTTACGAAAAAGAGCTTGACCGTCGGCGGAAGGCTTGACATCTGTGTGAAGAGTACGAAGAGGAGGCCGATGCAAAAAGACCCGATAGTATTGGCCAGAATCGTTCCGTAAGGGAGACTGACAGCGCCGTAGCGAATGGTCAGTTGAGTGATACCGTAGCGCAAGGCCGAGCCGATACCGCCGCCGAGGGCGATGAAGATAATTTTTTCCATGAGATTCTCCTTATTATCCATTTTATAAAATACACTAATCTATGTCTTTTATAAGATAGCACGATGTTCCCTTTAGAGCAATGTTTGGGATTGACGATTCGATTGGCTGTTGGCTCATTGACACAATCTGTGATACAATATAGGATACCTAAGATGAGAGCCGTCTCCTGCAGGCGACTTGGTGAATCTCGAAGGAGTTGCACGGAAAGCTCCCTTAGCCGGGGAGCTTTTGCCGTATAAAGGGGGAATGTCGATGAGCTGGCAAATAGAGAAGGCACTGGATGAACTGGTGAGTCAGGAAACCGGTGCCGTCGTCTATCCCTTTGGGACGCGGCGGGCTATGGCCATTTGCTATCCCAATACGTATGACGTAGCCATGAGCAATTTAGGGATGCAGATTATTTACCGCGAAGTAAACGGCCGCGAAGACTGGCTCTGTGAGAGAGCCTTCCTGCCCGATAAAGACTTGATGAAAGTCTTTGAAAAAACAGGGGAACCCTTGGTGTCTTTAGAAAACAGACGGCCCCTTTCCGATTTTGAAATCCTGGGTTTTTCCGTCAGTTTTGAAATGGACTATTTCAACGTGCCTTCTATTTTGGAGATGGGGCGTATCCCTGTTTTAGCAGCTGATCGCGGAGATGACGATACGCTGGTCGTCATGGGCGGCCCGGTGGCTTTTTTTAATCCTGAACCCTTATCACCCTTTATCGATGTCGTCCTGGTCGGTGAAGGGGAAGGCTTTATTCATGCCTTCCTCGATGCCTATGGAAAAGCAAAGGAGCAGCATTTAGGGCGTCATGACCTCTTGCGCTACTTGGCTCAGCACGTGCCGGGCGTCTATGTACCGTCCTTATACCGTCACGAATACGACGAAGACGGCCATCTCCTGCGAATCGTCCCGGAAGAAGGGATTCCGGCGAAGGTGGAACGGCAATGGCGGGAACTGACCCAGCCGGCAGAAACGGTCATTGCCACGCCGAATACGGAATTCGGTGCCATGTATCTCATTGAAATCGCCAGGGGATGCGGTCGTCACTGCCGCTTCTGTATGGCCGGGTACTGCTACCGCAGACCTCGTGTCCGTCCCTTGGAATACGTCAAATCAGCCGTTCTCCGCGGTAAAGAATTGGGAAAGAAAATCGGCCTTATGGGGGCCGCTATTTCAGATTATCCTTATATTGACGAATTAGTCACCTTTATCCGTAACCAAGGTATGGGTTTTTCCTGTGCCTCTTTGCGGGCCGATTCGATTACCCCGGCCATTGTAAAGGGGCTGGCCGAGAGCGGCCAAAAGACGATTACCCTGGCACCGGAAGCGGGCAGTAAACGGATGCGGGATATCATCAATAAGGGCATCACGGAAGAACATCTGCTGAAATCCATCGACCTTGCAACGGAAGCCGGAATCCGTCACGTGCGCATGTACATCATGGTCGGCCTGCCGATGGAAACCGATGCCGATATTGAAGGCATCGTCGACATGACCCGTCGGGTCCAAGAGCATATGAAGGCCATCGGCAATACGAGCCGTATTACCTTAAGCATCAATCTCTTTATCCCCAAACCGCTGACGCCGTTTCAGTGGATGGCCATGACCGACAAGAAAGTCGTCGAGAAAAGGCTGGCCTTTTTAAAGAAGTCCTTGAAAGATAAACAGATCGAGCTGCTCATCGAGCCCCTGCGGTCCGCTTATATCCAAGGCGTCCTGTCCCGCGGCGATCGACGCGTCGGCCAGGTCCTGGCTAAAGCTTGTGAATACGGCGGCGTCAAGGGCTGGAAAAGGGCGGCTAAAGAGCTTCATTTTAATATTGACGGATTTTTATATGACCAGCGGCCCCTCGATGCTGTCCTTCCTTGGGATACCCTTGATCCCGGGTTGGTACCGACGTATCTGACCGATGAATTAAAGAAGGCTGAAGCCGGCGACTATACCTTGCCGTGTTTTGACGGCTGCCGCCGCTGTCATATTTGTGGAGGCTAAGATGACCAAGTGGGTAGAACATGAAAACGGAATTGGTTGGGAAGAAAGCACGTTATTGGCTGATGCCGGGCTGCGTCACGGTGTGACCGGCCGCAGCGGCGGCGTCAGTGAAGGCCCTTTTCTATCCCTCAATTTAGGCCTTCACGTCGAGGACCGGACGCAGGACGTCCTCGAAAACAGGCGGCGTCTCTGTGCCCTTTTGGGCTGTGACCTGCAGCAGCTGACGACGGCCCGGCAGACCCATGAGGATCATATCGTCGCTGTCGGCCCGACTGAAATCGGCCGCGGTGCCGGAAGCTATGGCGATGCCTTTCCCCATACGGACTCCCTCATGACGAATATTCCCGGCGTGCCGCTCATGATGTGTATTGCCGACTGCGTACCGGTTATATTGTTTGATCCGGTAAAAAGAGTCTGTGCCGTCGTTCATGATGGTTGGCGAGGGACGGCGCAGAGGCTGGCGGCTAAAACGGTGCTGGCCATGCAGCTGGCCTATGGTTCCAAACCGAAAGATATATTGGCCTATATCGGACCGTCTATTTCAAAAGCGCATTTTGAAGTCAGTGAAGATACCGCTATGACTTTTCGGCATCTGGGGCCGGCTTATGGCGAGTGTGCGGTTCAGCATGAAGGAACCTGGCGAGTCGACTTATGGAAGGCCAATCATCTTCTCTTGACCGAGGCCGGCTTAATTCCGGAGCATATCGAGACGACGGAAAGCTGTGTCTTTGACTGCGCCGACAGATTCTTTTCGTATCGCCGTGACGGCGGTCATACAGGCCGCATGGGCGCCTTTG
Source organism: Megasphaera sp. DISK 18 (assembly GCF_001682955.1). Lineage (NCBI taxonomy): Bacteria > Bacillati > Bacillota > Negativicutes > Veillonellales > Veillonellaceae > Megasphaera > Megasphaera sp. DISK 18. Next base: position 11,315 of record NZ_LUGJ01000017.1, on the reverse strand, counting down.
CGATTTTGTAAAAGCAGATGAATAAATTTTTAAATATGACTAGCTTTTATAGGACTAACTATATATAATAAAAGAAGTGTAATGTTTTATAAATACATGTAATTGCATGCACGACGGAGGGATAGGCTTGATTAAGGAAAATCTTGAGGCAGTACACAAGAAAATTGCTGATGCAGCTGCCCGTGTCGGCAGAACTGACAAAATTACGCTTGTTGCAGTGACGAAGAATCATCCCGTAGAGATGATGGAAGAGGCCGCCCGGTGCGGTGTGACCGATGTCGGTGAAAACCGCGTCCAGGAAGCGATGCAAAAATTAGAGGCTTTTCCGGATAATGGATTGACCTGGCATTTAATCGGACATTTACAGACCAATAAGGCGAAACATGCCGTAGAACACTTCCATCTGATTCATTCCATTGATTCGGAGCACTTGCTGAAAGCGGTAAATAAGGAAGCCGGCAAGATTGGGAAGGTGCAGGATATCCTTTTACAGGTCAATGTAGCCCGTGAAGAAAGTAAATTTGGAATGGAAGTCGAAGATTTTCCGGCGATTTGTGAACTGGCAAAGGGGTTGGATCACGTCTGTGTTCGGGGGCTGATGTGTATGGCGCCCAATTATGAAAACGTTGAGGACGTACGGCCCATATTCCGCATTGCCCGCGCTTTATATGAAGATATGAAGCCGAAATTTCCGGAAGGCCAGATCCAGTATCTGTCCATGGGGATGACCCATGACTTTGAAATAGCAATTGAAGAAGGCGCCAATGTCGTCCGCGTCGGCACGGCAATCTTTGGGGCACGTAATTACTAAGGAGGAGTATTTACTATGAAGAAGTCAAAGAATATGTGGAATAGATTCGTAAATGTCGTGAGCGGCGTCGGTGGTGTCAATGAAGACGACGAATTTGAAACGGACGAATATGAAGACGAATTGGAATATGAAGAAGAACGCGTACCGCGCCGTACTCCTGCCGTAGCACCGACTCGTACCAGCGTCAACTATACGCCGACTCCGGCCAAACCGCTGCGTATGGTCATCGTCGAACCGGAAACCTTCGATGATTCTCAGAGCATTGCTGATTACATCCGCGACCGTAAACCGGTTGTCATCAACTTTGAAGCGACGCCGGAAGACGTAGCTAAGCGCGTCGTCGACTTCGTCAGCGGTGCTACCTATGCCATCGACGGCAATATTCAGAAGGTCGGCAAGGAAATCTTCCTCTGCGTACCCAGCAATGTTACTGTAGACCATGGGAAACGCGATGACTACAGCGATTTTAATGCCCCGCCTCTTACGTGGAATGCCGGCGGCACGAATAATGACAACAACGGCGGAAATACACCGCTTCGTTAATGATTGAGGGATTGTTTTGAAGAATAGAGATAGAATTATCCGTTATTATCAAGGGACGGATAACGGTGAATTGGCTGCCCGTCTTATTGACTTGGCAGACAGTACAGCTAAGGGACGTCCTTATGCCGTCAGTGAGTTTGTATCACCCGGTGCCGTCCAAATCGGAGAGACTATTCAGGCTCATGTGCCGTCTTTGGTACTTCGCACTTCCGGCGGTTACGAAGGGGCTGAACGAGTCAGATTGGCTTTTGTCAGTGTCGACTATGACGGTCCCGTCGATTTTGGAATTACGGCCTGCAAGCTGAGTTGGGATGACCGCTATCGCCTCTTAGGGCATCGCGATGTCCTGGGCTCGCTCATGAGCCTCGGCATCGACCGGGGACGTTTCGGCGACATCATCATGCAGGATGCCGGAGCGGTACTATTGGCGGAAACTCCGTTGGTCCCTTATTTACAGCAGAACTTTACGAAAATCGCGATGGTACCCGTTGCGATTGAAGAAATATCCCTGAGCGATATTGCGCCGCGTCAGGAAAAAGTGAAAGAAATCAAAACGACGGTGGCCTCGCTTCGCCTGGATGCCATCGTTTCATCGGGGTTTGGCATTTCCCGCACGAAAGCTGCCGATGCGATTAAGGGCGAACGGGTACAGGTCAATTGGCAGCCCGCCAAAGGGCCCAGTCAGGAAGTTCGTCAAGGCGATGTCATTTCTCTCCGCGGCAAAGGGCGGATGGAGCTGGCCGAAATTACCGGAACGTCGCGAAAAGGTCGAACCGGCGTGCTGTTAAAGCGCTATATGTAGTTCCCTTTGTACGGAGGAGATACCACCATGCTTACACCTATGGATATTCATAATAAAGAGTTTAAACGCGGCTTTCGTGGCTACAGCGAGGAAGATGTCGATGCTTTCATGAATAATATTGCCAGCGACTATGAAAAAGTGTACCGGGAGTATTGTGAACTGAAAGAACGCTGTGACAGCCTGCAGGATAAGCTGACACAGTATGAAAAAATGGAAGCAACCATGAACAGTACGCTTATGTTGGCTCAGCAGACGGCTGAAAATGTTAAGGTTTCAGCCCGTAAGGAAGCGGATTTGATTTTACAGGAAGCCGAAAGTAAAAAGCAGAAGATGCTGGATGAAACGATGATGAGCCTGCAGAATTCCCAGCAGGAATGGGAAAAGCTCAAGGCTCAAACGGGAGCATACCGCGCAAAATGTCGGGCTATATTGACCAGCCAGCTGCGGCTGCTCGATGATATGGCGGCTGACGGTGAAGGCAAAGCAACGGATAATATGGCTTCGTCTGTTTCTGTCAGCGAAAAATCGGCTCAGCCGGTCCGCCCCGACCAGGGACGTCAGGATAGCGGCAAAAAAGATGCCCCTAAATCCAAATAATACGTGTTTCATGAATATGCTCTCTTTCAGGTATGACATATGTTAGACCCGGCGGGGAGTATATTTATTTATAGGAGGAACGACGATGAAGAAGCTTTTTTTGTTACTGGCAGCCTGCCTTCTTTTGGGCGTTGTAAGTCCGGCCGGTGCCTATAACCCTTATGCGCCGAATCAATTTGACAGCGTCGACCGGAGTTCTTGGGAATACAAGGCCGTCTACGCTTTGTCTGAAGCCGGGTTGACCGGGGCGCCGATGGAACGGTTCGACCGTTCTTATAACTTGACGCGTTATGAAGTGACGTCTATGATCGCCGTGGCTATGAAGAACCGCAGCAAGGCTACAGAAGCTCAACAGAAATCTATAGACAGACTGGCCAAAAGCTATGCCGATGATTTGCAGTATCTTACGGATACCCCCCAAAAAGAGGACGATGCGCCGAAAGGTGTCGCTTTTGACTGGAAGGGAGCTAATAAATAATGGAACCCATTAAGATGATTACAATCGACCTCGACGGGACACTTCTTCGCAGTGACGGTTCCGTTTCGGACCACACCGTAGAAACCTTGCAAAAAGCTCGTCAGAAGGGCGTCATCGTCGCCATTGCTACGGGCCGCATGTACCAGACGGCAAAGGCATATGGCGAACGGCTGGCTTTAGGCGACAGCCCGATGCTGCTCTTTGCCGGCGGCCTGATTGAAACCTTGGAGTCAAAGAAAATCCTCTTTCAGCAGACTATTTCTCAGCAAGATGCCCAGGCGCTGGTCAACTTGGCACGGGAACAGTCCTGGCAGATGCAGACCTATATTGACGACGTACTGCGGGTTGAACTCGATGAACCGTGGGTTCGTGACTATGAACGAATTACAAAAGTCAAGGCCGTCATCTGCGGGGATGAATTTTATCGGGTCCAAGGTGACTGCAATAAACTCCTCAGCCGCGGTGTACACGAAGAGCTCTTAGGCCGCAAGGCCCTTATTGAAAAGACGTTTCCCGGCCGATTTAATATCCTGTTTTCCGATTTGACTTTTTTGGAAATCATGCCCCTTGGCGTCGATAAGGGCCGTGGTATCCGCCGCCTTGGTGAGCTCTATCAGATTGAGCCGAAAAACATCATGGCCATTGGCGATTCGCAAAACGATTTGGACATGCTGAAAGCGGCCGGTTTTTCCGTGGCCATGGCTAATGCGGGGCAGGAAGTCAAGGATGCAGCTGACTACGTCACCTTGTCGAATGATGAAGACGGCGTAGCCGCTGTCGTCGAGAAATTTGTATTGTAATAGGAGGTTCTTATGGACCATTTTCACTTAATTATCGTCACCGGCATGTCCGGCGCCGGCAAAACCCATGCCGTTCAAGTCTTAGAGGATATCGGCTATTTTTGCATCGACAACATTCCGCCGGTATTGATCCCTAAGTTTGCCGAGTTATGCATCAAAGGCGGTGAAAGGGTGCGCCATGTTGCCCTCATTGCCGACATTCGCGGCGGTGAATTTTTTGATGCTATGAGTCAGTGCCTGAAGGATCTGAAGGATTTGAAAGAAGAAGGAATTTCTTATGAAATCGTCTTTATTGAAGCTTCTGATCAGGCTTTGGTCCGCCGCTATAAAGAAACGCGCCGCGTTCACCCGTTGGCCCCTCACGGCCGCATCAGTCAGGGGATTGCCGAAGAACGAAAACGCCTGGCTTCTTTGCGGAGAAAGGCCGATTTTATTATCGATACGTCTAATTTGCAGCCGAAACAGCTGAAGGAAATCCTGGTGAAGCGCTATGCTATTACAGACAGCAAAAAGAGTATGACTGTCACCGTCGTCTCTTTCGGCTTCAAGCATGGGATGCCCATTGATGCCGATATCGTTGAAGACGTTCGCTTCCTGCCGAACCCTTATTATATTGACGATTTCCGCCATAAGTCGGGCCGCGTTCCCTGCGTGCGGGAGTACGTTGAAAGTTTTCCTATTACCCAAGTATATAAGGAAAAATGGTTCGATATGATTGATTTTCTCCTGCCTAATTACGAACGAGAAGGCAAGAGTCAATTAGTCATTGCCGTCGGCTGTACCGGCGGGATGCACCGCAGTGTCTGCATGGCAGAAGCCATGTACAAACACTTGCGGGACAACGGCGTCGATGTATCCATCGAACACCGCGATATTCAGAAAAACGACGTTGAAGAAGATGCGCCGGGGTACGAAGGCGAAGCCTAGGAGGTACTGTCATGCGTTTTATGAAATGGCTGCATCCGGGACTGCATATTAAGCGCTGGCTCTTCCTTTTCGGGCTGGGCATGATGTTTTCCAGCTTCGGCATTATCCTGACTTTTAACTATCAGTGGTTGGGGGAAGTGGAAGAGTGGGCTTTCCGGTTGCTCTATGAAATGACGGGGCACTATAATTATACGATTTTGGCTAGTTTGGGTATCTTTGTCATTATCGTCGGCATGGCCATTATGGGCTGGGCGACGCGGCGGCTCATACGGACCATGATCGGTGTCGTCATGCCCGGTGAATCGGGAAATTTCAGCGATTTGATTTTTTCTAAATTTCAGCTTTCGAAAGGGCCGAAAGTCGTCGTCATCGGCGGTGGTACGGGTCTGTCCGTCATGCTGCGCGGGCTCAAGTCGAAGACGTATAATCTGACGGCTGTCGTCACCGTTGCCGATGATGGCGGTTCGACCGGGCGAATCCGCGAAGACCTGGATATTATTGCACCCGGTGATTTACGAAACTGTCTGGTTGCCATGGCCGATAAAGAAGGTCTCATGGAACAGCTTTTTGCCCATCGCTTTGGCGGCTCCGGTGACTTAACCGGTCACAGTTTTGGCAACCTCTTTATTGCTGCACTCATCGAGGTCCTTGGCGACGTCGAAGAAGCGATGGATGCGACCAGTAAAATTCTGCGTGTCCGCGGCAAAGTCATTCCGTCATCGGCAGAAAAAATCAGGCTCAATGCCAAGATGACCGATGGGCGCATCATCGAAGGTGAGTCGCAGATTCCTCATGCCCATGGCCGGATCAAGAGCGTCTTTACGACGCCGGAACATCCCAAGGCCATCCAGTCGGCTGTCGACGCTATCAAAGGTGCCGATGCCATCGTCTTAGGGCCGGGGAGCCTCTATACGAGCATCATGCCCAATCTGTGCGTCCCTGATATCATCGAAGCTATCCGAGACAGTAAAGCGCCTAAAATTTATATTTGCAACGTCATGACCCAGAAGGGGGAAACGGATGACTATACCGTCTCCGATCATGTCAAGGCCATCAATAAGCAGGCCGGCGACAAGATCATCGATTTTGTCATTGCCAATAATGGTGACGTCGATCCGGCTGTGCTGCAGCGTTATGTGGCCCACGGTTCTCATCCGGTCATCATTGATAAAAAAGAAATTGGCGAAACCGGCGCTACGCTGATCCTGTCGGATCTCATCAATAAAGAAAACAGTGCGACTCACGATACGAAAAAGCTGGCGAACGTTCTCTTTGATTTGATCAATGCTCTGCGGACCGATTTATCGCCGGAATTACTTCACTATTATCTCAAGCGTTATACCCTTACCCACCGTTAGGAGGCGGCAGCCATTGTCTTTTGCGGAAGAAGTGAAAAATGAGATTGCCCATTATAAACCGGAGAACGCCGCTTGCCGCTTTGCCGAACTGGCAGCCCTCCTTTGCATGGGCGGATCCCTGATTCTCGGCTCTCACGGGATGATTGGCATCGAATTCAGTACGTCTAACAATGCCGTTGCCCGAAAGGTACTGAAGATGTGGATGAAGGCTTTTCCCGTCCGTCCGGAAGTGCGGGTCCGCCAGGGGTTGCGCTTGCGAAAGAAAAACTATTATATCCTGCGTGTCTCGCCGTCTCCGGAGAGTACGCGGATTTTGCGCGACTTGTCCCTCTTTCCGACGGATACGGAATTTTCTGCCATCGACCTGCGTAAGGTTGAGTGTCAGCGTGCCTTTTTGCGAGGCGCCTTTATGGGTGGAGGATCTGTCAATCAACCACAGCGGGACTACCATTTGGAATTGGTAACGGGCAATGCGGCCTTTGCAGAAAAGCTGCTCAAAATCATGCGCCGCTTCCGTTTGCCGGCTAAGATTACCGACCGGAAGGGAGATTATTTGGTCTATATAAAAGAAGGGAACGGCGTGTCCCATTTCCTGCAGTATATCGGGGCGGACCAGGCCTATCTCACCTTTGAAGAAGTTCGTGTCGTAAAGGAGATGCGCAACAACGTCAATCGTGTCGTCAACTGCGAAACGGCGAACCTTCAGAAAACGGTCGATGCCGCTGTTCGCCAGCGCCAGGCTATTACCCGTATTCAGGAATCGGGACTTTATCAGCGTATGTCGGCTAAGCTTCGCGAAGCGGCAGAACTGCGCATGGCCAATCCGGAGGCTTCGATGAGCGAATTGGCGGCTCAGTCAGGATTGACAAAGTCCGGATTAACTCATCGATTCAAAAAAATTGCCGATATAGCAAAACAGATAGAAGGTCAACAACATGATGAACATTAAGAAACTATGTACCTATATTGCCGGTCTTTTGACGGCCTTTATCCCTATGGGGACCCCATTGGCGGCCGGATTTCCGGGAATCGACGATCCCGAGGTCATGAGCCGGGTTGTCGTTCAACCGATGAAGTCCATTTCGATGACGCCGCCTATTGATACGGGGACGCTGCTCTTATCTGACAGCCCGGAATATGCCGAAAACGACGGCATCCTCTATGGGGACATGGTCAGCGGTGATGTACGCCTTTACTTTTATCATGTCAATCAGCAGCAGACAGACCGCAAAATCGTAGCCATGCTGTATAATCCCCATGACTATCCGATTGACGCCTTCCTTCAAGGCTATCAATATACGCGTCCCAGTACCGATTATTATCAGGTCGGCAAGGAACTGTCGACCCTGTATTATGAAGGGAATATGACGGTCAATAAGGTTACGGTACAGCCTCATGATTATGCCTTAGTCGGACAACGGCTCAATGAAGTCGTCGTCCATCCGGATCAGCTCTTTTCAGGCATCATCAACGTCAGTCTTCCGGAACCGATGATTCTGTCGTCCATGATTTTGCCGGTTAAAGAAGATCCGACAGCCTTTGTCCGTAAACTTCAGTACCTTCCCAGTGACTCCGTCAAACTGCGGGGAACTTTTCACGGCAAAGACCGCTTCATGAGCACCCTTACGCCTTACTCTACGGACAGCGGCATCGGCTATATCCTCTTGGCGGACGGTGTCATGGACCGCTTTCTGCAAGGACGGGACGTCATGGATAACCGCTCGTCGCAAGATACGGGAAACTATGGCCTCGATTACACCATTCATCTGCGTACCCAAGGGACCGGAGACATTCACCTCTATTTTAATCCCCAAGGCGGTGAATATGCTGGTGTTACCGAGCTTATCTACAGCGATCCTCAGCGCGGGGAAGATAAAAAAATCGTGGAATTGCCTCGTCATCGTCATTCTATGGGACTCAATGACCCTTATGCCATGGAATACGTGGATACCTTCCCGGCCGGGACGGATATGACCATTCACATCATGCCGCCAGGCGCGGCCAACTTGCCGGTTCGCTTCCTGGTCGTACCGGATAGTAATCTTCAGCCTATTCGCGAAGCCGTACAGAGCTCGCGTGAAGCAGAAGAACGGCGGGCTGCCGAAGCCGAATCCAGACGGAAAGCTGCTCGTCGTGATACGACAATTCAGCCTGAAGAACTCCAGTCTGACAATCAGACGCCCTTTACGTCTCTGAAGGACCGCTTGGCAAAACTGCAGCAGCCACAGAAAAAGTAAGCATAAGAAAACAGCCATCCCGATGGATGGCTGTTTTCTTATGCTGTTGACGGTCGACACCGTTCGAATGAATAGCGACTTTACGCTTTATTTATTCGGTGCTGTGCCAAACCATTTCTGATAGATTTTGTCGTATGTTCCGTCTGCCTTGAGTTCTTTTAAGGCCTGGTTGACCTGGTCAGTCAGTTCCTGTTTGTCTTTACTGATCCCCATGGCTACACCGCGAGAGGTGATCGGAGCACCGACGAGTTTGAGCTTGTCTTTGCCGCCCTGCTGGAGATAGTACTGGGCGACGGCCTGGTCGATGGAGACAGCGTCACATGTGCCGGCTTCTAGTTCCATCCAACCCTGGGTATTGGTGTCGAACTCCTTGACATTGGCACCGTGTTCACGGGCATAGTCGGCCGCTTTTGAGCCGACCTGGGCACCGACGGTTTTTCCGGCGATGGAATCATAACCGGTAATATCCGTATTGCCTACGGGAACGACGATGGTGTAGCCGCCCTGATAGTAGACGTCCGTGAAGTTGATCTGTTTCTTCCGTTCTTCCGTCGCATCCATGCCGGCTGCGATGATGTCAATCTGGCCGCTCTTTAAGGCCGGAATCAGGGCGTCGAAGCCGAGGTTCTTGACTTCCATCTTGTAGCCTAACTTATCGCAGATGGCCTGGGCTAAATCGATATCGAAGCCGACGTCTTTATCATTTTCCGTAAATTCAAAAGGCGGGAAGGTCGGTTCGGTCCCGACGATGAGCGTCTTGTCTCCCTTAGCGCCGCCAGCGGATTGTTCGGTGCTGCCGCCGCAGCCGGCGAGGAGCGTCACGGCGGCTATCGAGGCCGCTGCCAAGGTCATAACTTTTTTCTTCATCATAGTAGGTTCCTCCAATTAGGGAATAGCAAGGATGTCACTGAGATCTTTCATGATGGCCACATGGGGCAGGGGAAGAAAATCTTTTTCTGACGTCGTTCCTGTCGTCACAGCGGCAAAGGCGACGCCGGCATTTCGGGCCGCTTCGGCATCGATGGTATTGTCGCCGATATAGAGGACGTCTTTTTTATCCAGGCTGAAATGGTCACAGACCCTGTTGATTCCGTCCGGTGCCGGTTTGGCGTTGTCGACGTCTTCCATGCCGACGACGAGGTCGATGAGAGATTCCATGGCATATTTACGGAGTGTTTCGTTAATGCGCGAACGGGTCTTGGTCGATACGATACAGCAGCGGCTTCCCCTTTCCTTCAGGGCCTTTAAAACCGGCAAGGTCTCTGGATAGAGATGGGTATTGGCTGTCATATACTTGTCGGAGAAGCGGACTTTATATTCCTTAATTAGTTCATAGATCCGGTCCGGGTCCGTTTCGCCGGTAAGGCTTTTCATGGCATCGTACATAGTCATGCCGATCGTACGGCGAATGGCATCTTCTGGAATGCCTTCATAGCCTTCGGCTTCAAAGAGGAGCTGGAAGCACATGACGATGCCCTTTTCCGAGTTGGCCAAAGTGTAGTCGAAGTCGAATATATACGTCTTATACATGGGTTACATCTGCGGGTCGATGCCGAACCATTTTTTGTAGAGTTTCGCATACGTTCCGTCTGCTTTGAGGTCAGCCAAGGCCTTGTTGACTTTTTCGAGGAGGTCTGTTTTATCTTTTCCGACAGCCATAGCGATGCCGGCATCGGTTTTCTTGGAATCACCGACGATTTTGAGGTCCTTGTCGCCGCCTTCTTTCAGATAGTAGAGGGCTACCGACGTATTGATGATGACGGCATCGCAGGTATTGCTCTGCAGTTCCATCCAGCCCTGGCTGTTGGCGTCATACTGTTTGACCGTGGCACCGGCTTCCGTTCCGAGGTCTACGCCCTTGGTGCCGACCTGAGTGCCGACCGTCCGGCCTTTGAGGTCATCAAAGCCGTGAATGGTGTCGTTATCCTTGCGGACGACGACGGAATAGCCGTCTTGGAAGTACGGTTCTGTAAAGGAAACTTGTTTCTGTCGTTCCGGAGTAGCGTCCATGCCGGAAGCAATCATGTCGATCTGGCCGCTGCGCAGTGCCGGAATGAGGGCGTCGAAGCCGAGGCTTTTGACTTCAACCTGCATGCCCGTCTTTTCACCGATGGCATTGGCTAAATCAATATCAAAGCCTACATACTTGCCGTTGTCCGTGAATTCAAAAGGCGGGAAAGTCGGTTCCATCCCGACGACGAGGGTTTTCTGCTCATCGGCAGCACCGCCCTGTTTGTCTGCTGAAGAACCACATCCGGCGAGTAAGGTAGCAGCTGCAGCTACAGTTGCCGCCATAACTAAATACTTTTTGTTCATACGTAACAACTCCTGTTCCTTTTTTGTAAACGGAAATAATAAAATACAACTTCCACATAATTATACTATAAAAGGGGACGCCTTTGAAGGGAAACTTTAGGAATCGTCAACTTTTTGCTTGACAAGGAATTCTTGGCGTAGTATACTTAACAAGCTGTCAGGGCGAGAGCCTCAGACGGCCCGGCTGAGACAACAGCCGACGCGAGTACGATTTGAAAATCTTTCAAAAACGTGCTTGACAAGCTCCTTCGAGTTTGGTAAGATAAACAAGTCGTCGCTACGGCGACACGATGACCTTTGAAAACTGAACAATGAACTGAATGAACGCCAGTAAATGAATCTTTGGATTTGTTTATGCCGAGTTTTACTCGGGAGTGCAGGTCATTTTCGTAAGAAAATAACCGAATCAATTCAAACGTCCGGCGTAAGCCGGACACCAAAAACAA
>NZ_LUGJ01000016.1:0-33008 GCF_001682955.1 Megasphaera sp. DISK 18 | reverse complement strand
CCAACATTTGACAAGGAGCCAGAAATTCCTTGCTGATTGTCCGATGGAAAAAGGATGCATGACAAAAGGGCTGCACATCTGATGTGAGATGTGCAGCCCTTTGAATATACGTTGTATCAGCCTAGGATTTCAATGAAGGCCTTGACCACTTCCGGGTCAAAGAGGAGGCCCGATGAACTGAAGAGTTCGCGGACGGCCTGTTTTTTTGTTTTCGCCCAAAATTCAGTCGATGGATTGATAATCATATCGTAGTAGTCAGCTACGGCGATGACCCGCGCTCCCAAGGGGATGTTGGCTCCGCGCAGGTGTTTGGGAAAGCCCGAACCGTCCCAGTGTTCATGGTGATAGCGGATGTAAGGGACGATGTCCTGGCAGCAGGGGATGTTTTCCAACATATTGCCGCCGGCTGCTGCATGGCGCTTGTACTGGGCCATTTCCGAGCGGTTGAGATAGGGTATCTTGACTAAAAGTGTATTAGATACGACCAAAAGACCAACGTCATGGAGGAGAGCAGCGTATTTTATCTGTTCGATTTCGCTCTTTGGCAGCATGAGTTTGGCGGCGATACTGACGCTGTAGTTGGCAACTTGCAGGGAGTGCATATATAAGCGCTGACTTTTTAGCTGTATGAAGTTGAGCAACTCTGCCGTAATGCCGTCAAGAGACGTCATTTCTTCACGGGCAATGCCCGCTGCTTGATTTAACGATACCATATACATGACAAACAAACCCTTTCATCTGCAACCATACTATTCGTTCGTCGTCCGATTCGACTGGCGTACTTTTTTTGGATGACGAAGGATATTGAACATTTTGGCACTCGTTTTTTTGATGCGCGCGCCTGTATTTTTCATACGCCGTGCTGTCGTAATCTTGGACTTGCGCTTCGGGCGCATGTCGCGGATTGAGCCGAAATCACCGCGGCGGATACTCGTCGCCTTGATGCGGTCGGAACGGAGGTTTACTTTTAATGCGTTCATGATTTGGCTCGTCTTAAGGTCGATGTTAAAACTGTAGATATCTACTGCCACGTAGGAGAGGAGAGGATAGGCATGGATGCTGATATGGGCGTTGCCCGATACGGCCATGCACGTCAGTTCGTCATCAATATGGAAGAAGGTAATGCCCTCAGCAGGTGCGCCGACCAAATGGAATGCGCGTTCTACCAAGGGCTGCAAGTCTTCGGCTTCGGTGAAAGAAGCTTTGCAGTTATAAAAATCAATCAGTACATGATTTCCTAATGTATTATTCATAAATCTCCACCCGTTACTTAGTTACAATTAATTATATACTGTTTTTGGGAACTTGTAAACTAAAAAGGGCCCCATGGGATATGTTAAAACCCCATGAGGCTCGTTTTAGTTATGCTTTGTGCTCACGAATGGGCGTGAAGGTAAAATCCGTTCCGTCAAAGCCGATGCTGACCGTATCGCCTTCGCGGATGGTGCCGGCGATGATGCTGCGGCTCAAGGACGTTTCGACGGTATGGGTGATCAAGCGGCGCAGGGGACGGGCACCGAACTGAGGATCGAATCCTTTGTCGGCCAATTCCTGCAGGGCTTCATCAGTCCAAGTGAGTTTGATCTTGATCTGTTTTTCCAGACGCTGACCGAGGCGTTCCAAGAGGATGGCTGCAATACTCTGTACCTGGTCTTTCTGCAGGGCCTTGAAGACGACGATGTCGTCGACACGGTTGAGGAATTCCGGACGGAAGTACTGTTTGAGGAGGTCACGGACCTTCTGGTTGGCCTGTTCGTAATCCGGCGTTTCCAAAATTTCATGAGAACCGAGGTTACTGGTCATGATGATGATCGTGTTCTTGAAGTTGACGACCCGGCCTTTGCCGTCAGTCAGGCGGCCGTCATCGAGGATCTGCAAGAGGACATTGAAGATGTCAGGATGGGCCTTTTCGATTTCATCGAGGAGGATGACGCTGTAGGGACGGCGGCGAACGGCTTCGGTGAGCTGACCGCCTTCGTCATAGCCGACGTATCCCGGAGGCGCCCCGATCAGACGCGATACGGTATGCTTTTCCATGTATTCCGACATGTCGATGCGGATGATGTTCCGTTCGTCATCGAAGAGGGATTCGGCCAGGGTCTTGGCAAGTTCCGTCTTGCCGACACCGGTCGGGCCGAGGAAGATGAAGGAGCCGATCGGGCGGTTCGGGTCTTTGATGCCGGCCCGAGCGCGGATGATGGCGTCGCTGACGACTTGGACGGCTTCGTCCTGGCCGACGACGCGTTTATGGAGGGTTTCGTCGAGATGGAGCAGTTTTTCCCGTTCGCCGGTCATCATCTTAGTGACTGGGATGCCCGTCCAGCGGCTGACGACCTGGGCGATGTCTTCTTCGCCGACTTCTTCTTTGAGGAGCTGCGAATCCTGTTTCTGTGCCAGGTGAGCTTCTTGTTCAGCCAGCTGTTTTTCCAGTTCCGGCAGTTTGCCGTATTTCAGTTCCGAGGCCTTGGCCAAGTCGTAGTTGCGTTCGGCCTGGGCCATTTCGCCCTTGACGGCGTCGATTTCTTTTTTCAGTTCCTGTGTGTGCAGGATGGACTGTTTTTCCGTATCCCACTGGGATTTGAGCTGGTTTTCTTTTTCCTTTAATTCATTTTTCATGGCCGTAATCTTTGCCAGCCGTTCTTTGGAAGCGTCGTCTGTTTCTTTGTTCAGGGACTGTTCTTCGATTTCGAGCTGCATGATCTTATGGCTCAATTCGTCAATGGGCGTCGGCATGGATTCGATTTCCGTGCGCAGTTTGGCGGCGGCTTCGTCGACGAGGTCGATGGCCTTGTCGGGCAGGAAGCGGTCCGAGATGTAGCGGTCCGAAAGGACGGCAGCCGCAACCAGGGCTTTATCGCGGATGCGGACGCCGTGATGGACTTCATAGCGTTCTTTCAGGCCGCGGAGAATGGTGATCGTATCTTCGACGGACGGCTGGTCGACCATGACCGGCTGGAAACGCCGTTCGAGGGCAGCGTCCTTTTCGATGTATTTCTGGTATTCGTTGAGGGTCGTAGCCCCGATGCAGCGCAGGTCACCGCGGGCCAGCATCGGTTTCAGGATATTGCCGGCGTCCATGGAGCCTTCGGACGCGCCGGCACCGACGACGGTGTGGATTTCATCGATGAAGAGGAGAATCTGACCGTCTGATTTAGCGATTTCATTGAGGACCGATTTCAGTCGTTCTTCGAATTCACCGCGGTATTTGGCCCCGGCGATGAGGGAACCCATGTCGAGGGAGTAGAGGGTCTTGTTCTTTAAGGATTCGGGAATGTCTCCGCTGACGATGCGGCGGGCCAAACCTTCGACGATGGCCGTTTTGCCGACGCCCGGTTCCCCGATGAGTACCGGGTTATTCTTGCGGCGACGCGACAAGATTTCGATGGTCCGGCGGATTTCGTCGTCACGGCCGATGACGGGGTCGAGCTTGTTCTGGCGGGCAGCTGCCGTCAGGTCGCGGCCGTATTTTTCCAGGGCCTTGTAGTTGCCTTCAGGGTTATCGGTATTGACGTTGGCCTTGCGGTTGGCCTTGATGGTACTCATGATCTTGTCTTGGTGCAGGCCGAATTCACGGCACAGTTCCTGGACGTCGCTGCTGCTTTCGCTGACGATGCCGAGGAGCAGGTGTTCCGTACTGATGTAGTCATCGTGCATGGAATCGGCTAATTGCTGGGCTTTGCCGATGACCCGGACCATTTCCGTCGACATCGACATCTGACTCGAACCTTGGACGGAAGGGATTTTCTTCAACAGCTGTTCCAGCCGTGCCTGGAGCATGGGGACGTCGGTCTGACATTCCGTAAGGATGGTGCTCAGCAGGCCTTCAGGCTCTTTGAGCAGGCCCATGAGCATGTGGACCGAGGAGATTTCTTGGTTGTAATGGAGGGCGGCAATCTGCTGGGCAGACTGGAAGGCTTCCATGACTTTCTGTGTATATTTTTCGTTTCCCATAAGTAAGACCTCCTTATTATGGCGATTGTATTCAGGATTAGGAGCTTTTCACTAGCTTCTAGTATCATTATAGCTATAAAAGTCAAAAAGTCAATATGTCAAAAAGGAAAATTTGTAAATCTTTTGGAAAAGACTTTGTTGACAGTCCACATCCTTTCCCCTACAATCGAGGCAGTATAAAGATTGTCTTCCGTCATGGGAGACCGATGAAAGGAGTCCGACGATGGACGAAACAGAACGACTGGCCTTTAGCGGCGATGCAGCGGCTCAATGTGCCATGGGAGACGATTATTTCTTTGACGCTTTTGACGCCGATATAGAAGATAAAGATGATTTATATAAGAAGGCTTTTTACTGGTACAGCCGTTCGGCCAAGGGCGGTTATGCTGCCGGTCAGTATAACTTGGGCTATCAGTATGAGCATGGGTTAGGTACGGAGCGCGATATCGAACAGGCTGTCCTTTGGTACGGTGCGGCCGCCAGCCACGGCTATGGAGCGGCTGAGAATAATTTAGGCCATCTCTATGAAATAGGGGATGATCTTCCTCAGGATTATGAAAAGGCCCTGTACTGGTACCGGCGGGCTGCTGAACACGACGACGGCGACGGCCAGTGCAATGCGGCCATCATGTATCAGTTCGGCTACACCGGGGAGCCGGATTATGAAAAAGCCGCCTATTGGTATGCCAAGGCGGCAGATCAGGGAAATGTCATTGCCGGAAACAATCTCGGCTATCTCTATGAAAAAGGATATGGCGTTCCTCAAAACTGGGAACTGGCTGCACACTGGTACTATGAAGCGGCCATGGCCGGCGACGGGCCGGCGCAGAACAACTTGGGCGTCCTCTACCGTGACGGCCACGGCGTCGCCCGTGACAGCATTCAGGCGGCCTACTGGTTTGCCCAGTCTGCAGCGTCAGGCTATAAAGAGGGCATGAAAAATTACGCCACCGCCCTGGAAACAGGCGATGGCGTAGAGATGGATCGTGATGAAGCTCGATATTGGCGAAATAAAAGCCGGGACGATTAGTGGAGAATATTGATAAATACCGTAATGATCGTGGCATTGACCGGGTCGATGATTAAGGACCCGATGAGGGGAATGACGAAGAAGGCCGTCGGTGCCGGGCCGAAGATTTCCGTCATGGCCGTCATGTTGGCGATGGCGTTGGGCGTAGCCCCTAAGCCGAAGCCGCAGACGCCGCTGGTCATGACGGCAGCTTCGTAGTCGCGGCCCATGATGCGGAAGACGATGAAGTAGGCGAAGATGGCCATGAACAGGGCCTGACTGAGGAGCATGACGACTAAAGGTACGGCAAGGTCTGCCAGCTGCCAGAGCTTGAGGCTCATGAGGACGCAGGTCAAAAAGACCGTCAGGCTCAGATTGCCCAAAACTTCACTTTCATGCTGGTAGACTTTAAAGCTGTGCGTAAAGTCGGCGATGTTGCGGATGACGGCAGCGACGATCATCGAGCCGATATAGCCCGGGAAGACAAGGCCGATGCTGCTGAAGAATCCGCTGACGATCGTTCCGAGACCCATGGCCAGAAAGAGGTGGGCCATGGCGTTCATGAAGCGGTAGTTGTCGATGGTCTGGCCGATTTTGTTTTCAATCTTGATGGCGTTTTCGGCCCGTTCCTTATCGCCGGCTACGGCTTTTAACCGCGATACGGCGTCGGCGTTGGCCGAAGGATCGAAGCGTTCTGATTCAGCCGAGCTGACCAGATGGTGTTTGTGAATCAGTCCTTCCCCAATCGGGCCGCCGATGACACCGCCGGCGACGAGACCGAAGGTTGCGGCGGCGACGGAAATGGTGACGCCGCTGTCAAGGCCGATGTCTTCCAATAAAGGACCGAAGGCCGCTGCCGTGCCGTGACCGCCGACCATGGGAACCGATCCCGTTGCCAGTCCCATGAGAGGACTGAGGTCGAAGATCGTCGCGAGGCTCACCCCGATGATATTCTGGAAGGTGATGAGAATCGTCGTGACGATGGCCATTTTAAAGACCATGATGCCGCCTCGTTTGATAAGGCTGATGCTGGCCGTGTAGCCGACACTGGTGAAAAAGAGCATCATACAGATGTTTTGCATAATCGTATCCTGCTCGTACTGCCAAAGACCCTGTGTATAGAGAATGCAGTTGATGATAGCGAATAAGATGCCTCCGACGACCGGAGCGGGGATACAGTACTTGCGCAGGACGTCGAATTTTGCACGCAAGAATACGCCGGTATAGTAAACGACAATCGCTGCGGCTAATGTTTGATAAATGTTAAGATTTACAGCCACAAATAAGCCCCCTTCATATTTTATCGATTATGGATGAAATCGACGAAATAGGTTATGAAAAAATAAAAAATACAGTACTTATGATAACAGATTTCGGGCTGTAAAACAAATATATGGATAAAAATAAGCGGAGGTTACGGTTCACAATCGCCTTGGGGAAGATAGCAGGGCGAGGTATAATAGTCCTTGCGGCCTTGGCGGCAAGGAGGGTTGCGGAAGCAGAGGGCTTGGATGTCGTTGGCCCGGATATCAAGGGTAAGCTGCGCCTGTCCGAGAGGGGACAGGATTTTTTTTGCCTGCGCCGGTTTGGTTATGATGGGGAAGGTTCCTTTTGCTTCTTTCAAGAAGGCGGCGCCGCGCTCATTGAAGGCCAGGATGCGGCCGTATTGAGGCCCTTCACGGTAGGATTCATTGAAGAAATCTTGTGACGGCTGCAGGACCGTATAGGCGCCCATGCGGCACAGGCGGCTGAATGCATAGCGCTTGGTCTTGACGGCGGCCAGGGCTTCTTCATACGTCGAAAGGGTAGAGAAGGCCCGGTGCCAACGGTTTTCGAGGCCTTCGGTAAAGGCCGGCAGGCGGTGAAGTTGCTCCGGTGTCAAGAGGCGCCCTTCAAGGCTGACGAAATCGCCGTAGCGGTCGTAGTCCGTGAAGGAACCGGCTCTCAATAGGGCTTCGATATCGCTTCGGCTGGCCGGCGGCAGATAGGCTGCAACGCGGGGTGTGAATCCCTTTTTCAGTTCCCGGCGGATGGCCGAGGCACTGGTGAAAGGCTGGTCGAAGCTGCTTTCAGCATGGCTTCCGCGGCGAGGAACGGTTCGCATCGCAAGGGGAGACGGCAGGGCGAGGATGGCTTTTGCATATTCAAGGGCCAAGAGGGCATTGGGCTGATCCAAAAGGCCGGCCAGTTCCGGCAGGGCCTTTGCCAGGTCGTCTGTCTGATTCCGACCGGCCGTGGCCGTCTTTGTCGATCCATCGTACGAGAGGCTCAAGGCGGTTTTTCCCAGGCGGAGAAAGTCGGCAGCCGTCCCCTCTTCGACGCCGCAGGCAAGGGAGGTGCAGCCAAGGCGATAGGCTAAACGGATGCCGCCTGAGGCAAATCCTTCGGCACTCGAGAGGGCATAGACGGCAGGCAGTTCAAAGACGGCATCGGCTCCGCTGCGGACGGCCCAACGGGCGCGGTGCCACTTGTCGAAGAGTGCCGGTTCGCTGCGCTGGACGAAGGCGCCGCTCAGGATGACGATGACGGCCGTATCGGGCGGACTTTGGCGGCGGATTTCCGACAGCAAGTAGGCGTGGCCGGTGTGAAAGGGATTAAATTCGGCGATGACGGCAATGGCTTCCATAGCAGGCTCCTTACGTTCTAAATTTCACAATATCTGAACGGGACGAAGCCGCAGTGTCTGGCGGCACCGTCCGGAAAAGGCCGTATTTCACGAAGAAACACAGTATAAGTTGTTTATAAGTATACGGAAGGTAAAGAAAATCGTCAATGGAGGCCGTTCATTCTTTTTGGCTGTTTGGGCGGATAGCTAAAGTATTTCCAATTCCTGCTTTTTTTAGATGACGCTATAAGGCTTTTATGCTATAATGAACCTAGTCTGTAGAAAGCATAAATAGGTGATTGTATGAAGGGATTGAAAGGACTTGCAGCTGCGGCCATGGTCTCAGCTGCCGTATTGTTAGCCGGCTGTGGCAGCAATACGATGCTTGAAGAATACAGTTTCGGCTATGTCCAGTTGAAGGCCGGAAATTCGGAAGTGTACGTCATGACCCCGTTTGACCTGGCACACGTGAATCGCCAGGACGGCGAAGGCATGATGTATATTAACAATGACAAACACATCAATGTCGTCGCTGTTTCTGAAACAGCCGGCGAAACGACGCCTGTTGCCATGGCAGACAAATACGTTGCCATGCTGAAACAGACACCGGATGTATCTGATCTGCAAACGAAGATTACCGAAGCCGAAGAGAGCGGGCGCAAGGCCACCGTCGTCGACGCCTCCTATACGGAGCCGTTGAACGGCCAGCCGGCGAAGCTCACCGTGCGGAGTTTCTTCTTTGAAGATAATGGCCAGATTTGGCACGTCATGTACATGTACAAAGACGGTGACGAACTGGCGAAGGAAGTAGTTGACCACGTATTTGGCCAGCTAAAGTAATTTTAAAACACACGAAAGAGGGTAAAATTTCATGATCGTATTGGTTGTAAACTGCGGAAGCTCATCTTTGAAGTATCAGCTCGTCAACATGGATAATGAAGAAGTAATGGCAAAGGGTTTGGTCGAAAAAATCGGCCTCACCGATTCGCAGCTGACCCACAAATGGAATGGCCAGAAAAAAGAAATCAAACAGTCCATTCCGGATCACCAAGTAGCCGTCAAGTTAGTCCTCGACATCTTGACTGACGCTGAATGCGGCGTCATCAAATCGATGGATGCCATCGATGCTGTCGGCCACCGCGTCGTCCATGGCGGTGAAGAATTCGCTGCTTCCACGCTCATTACGGACGAAGTCATGAAAGCCTTGGAAAAATGCTCGGCTATGGCTCCGCTTCACAATCCGCCGAACATCATCGGCATCAATGCCTGCAAGGCTATTATGCCCGGCGTACCTCAGGTCGGCGTCTTCGATACGGCCTTCCATCAGACCATGCCGGCAAAAGCTTTCATGTACGGCCTCCCGTACGAACTCTATAAGGAAGATCATATCCGCCGTTACGGCTTCCACGGCACGAGCCATCGCTATGTCGCCGGTGAAGTCGCTAAAGTCATGGGCAAACCCGTTGAAGAACTGCGCATCATCAACTGCCATCTCGGCAACGGCTCTTCCTTAGCTGCCATCAAATACGGCAAATGCGTCGACACGACGATGGGCTTTACGCCGCTGGCCGGCGTCCTCATGGGTACGCGCTGCGGTGATATCGACCCGGCTATCGTCCTCAACGTCATGGACAAACATAACCTTTCGACGAAAGATATGGACAAATTGATGAACAAACAGTCCGGTGTCCTCGGCATCTCCGGCGTTTCCAGCGACTTCCGCGATCTCGGTAAAGCTGCCGGCGAAGGCAATGAACGCGCTCAGCTCGCCCTCGATATGTTCCACTATCAGGTCCGTAAGGAAATCGGTGCTTTCGCAGCTGCCATGGGCGGTGTCGATGTCATCACCTTTACGGCCGGTGTCGGCGAAAACGGCATTGAAGACCGTGCCGCCATTGCCGAAGGCCTCGAATACCTCGGCGCCAAACTCGATCCGCAGCGCAACGACGTCCGCGGCAAAGACGCTTTGATCAGCACCGACGATTCGACGGTTAAGATGTATGTCATTCCGACGAATGAAGAAATCATGATTGCCCGCGATACGAAGGACATCGTATCCAAACAGTAATAGTGCCTCGGATGGAGTGAAGACCGTGAAATTATTATACTGGGATATTGACGGAACCTTATTGAATACCGGTCATGCCGGATTGAATGCCATTAAAGAAGTCCTCCGCGATTTAAAAGGGGAGGATACACCGGTGCCGAAAATCGATGCCGGCGGCAGGACCGATAACTATATTTGTCAGCAGCTGCTCTATAAATCGACGGGCGTCATGCCGACCGATGAAGAAGTCTTTGCCTTTTGCCGCAACTATGAACAAAAGCTCTTGAAATGGCTGAAACGCAAGGCTCATGAAGGTGTCATCCTGCCGAATGCAGCAGAAAACCTGGCATTCTTCCATGGAAGGGAAGGCTACTGCCAGCTCCTCCTGACGGGGAACAGCCGCGTCGGTGCCAGCCTGAAGATGGATTTCTTCGGCTTGTCTCAGTATTTTGATTTCGACCATTCCGGCTTTGCTTTCGACTACTACTACCGCGACGACTTGGCCCGCAATGCCCTGGCCATTGCCAAACGGACTTGGGGCGATGACATTGAAGCCATGTATGTTATCGGTGACACGCCTCATGACATTCAGTGCGGAAAAGCCATTGGCGCCCGGACTATCAGCGTCGCTACCGGAAGGCATTCCTACGATGATTTGGCCAAGTGCGAACCTTGGAAAATCATTTCGTCCCTTCCGGAACCGGAAGCCTTCGAAGCGCTTCTTGAATCGTGATAAATCCCTAATAAAAAGGAAACCCAGACTCATCACATGGAGTCTGGGTTTTTTTTCGGTTCTTCGATGCGCCACGTGTTTTCAAGGACACGGAAGTTCAGCGAATGCCATTTTTTTTCTATATCGTTTAAGGTGACCGATGCTGAGTAGAGCAGGTTATTCTGTCTTTGCGCCTGTTTCTCCAGCTGGGAGATGCGGACTTGTTGGAGCGCGACGGTCTTAGACAGAGTAAGAATCTGGACCTGCAGCACCACGTTCCATGCCAAGAGAAGGACCGCGGCGGCAGTTAGATATCTTTGCGTCTTAGACAGACCCTGCCAAGTCTTGAGCAGGCGGCGATACTGATTGAGTAAACCGTTTCTGCCGCGCTGTATCCGGCTTTTCAGGGAGCCGGCAGGAGCGGCGGGGCCTTGTCTTTCCCCGGCCATTATAAGTTGGAAATGACGCGGGCCTTATTGCGGACGAAGTCGAGCCATAATTGAGCCGCATGGGACAGGTAGTGGCCGCGTTTCCAGATGACATAGAGGACGTGCATGATTTCCGGTTCGACCAAGGGACGGACGACGACCGATTCCGAGACGCGGGGGTTGGCTTCCTTCGTCGGGCACAGGCGGCTCGGCAGGAGGGCGACGCCGAGGTTGGCGACGACGGTCTGGATCATGAGGTCGCGCTGGCTCGTTTCAAAGATGATCTTCGGCTGGAAGCCGATTTTCTTACAGTGTTGGATGATTTCGTCGTGCAAGTTGAAGTCATCGCGGTAGAGGACCAGCGATTCGTTGGCCAGTTTCTTCAAGGGAATCGTCTTTTCCTTGGACAGGATGTTGTCGCGGTGGATGATGACGTTCATCGGATCCTGGGTGAGGAAGAACGATTCAAAATCCTTTTCCTTCGGCTGGGTGCAGACGATGCCGAGGTCGATGAGGCCTTCCTGGACGCTGATTTCGACCTTTTTCGAGCCGTGTTCGTACAAGTCCAGCTCAATTTGAGGATATTCCTGCTTGAAAGCCCCTAAGAGGTTGGCGAAGATCGGCGCCCCGGTAATGGGGGGCAGGCCGATGAGAATCGTGCCCTGTTCCAATTTGAATTCATTTTCAAAGTCGGTCTTCAAATGTTCGAACATGAAGACGACCCGTTTGGCATGGGACAGGAAAATCGTGCCGGCATCGGTCAGTTCGACGGCCTTCGCATTACGCATGAAAAGGACGACGCCCAGCTCTTCTTCCAGAGCTTTGATGGTACGGCTGATGGCGGACTGAGAAATATGCAGTGTTCGCGCTGCTTTGCTGAATGACTTCTTGTCTGCTACTTCGACAAAGTATTTAAGATGATGAAAATCCATGCTAACACCTCCACTAACTAATCGTGTATATCAAAAATAACGCTACAATATACACTACTTCGGTATACGTTTACAAAATAGCACTGAACGATGCATAAACTAGCATCACATTCCTATTGAATTTAACATTGCTTAGGCATATAATTAACTTGTAAGAAAAAGTTACAAAGTCGTTCGGTTTGTGATGGTCAGCAATTTCTGAAAAGAGATATGGTAATGTGCAAATCTGTAATACCACTATAATAGTAGTACAGATTGAGAATATTAGCAATACCTTTTTTGAATATTGTCAGACCTTCCCACGTTTTATTGCGTTTTTTTCAATTATGGGACGTGTATAGTCGATACGTGAACAGAATGCATCATTGGAACCTTTGTGTGCTGTTCACGCCTTCTGTATGAGATACAGCAGGACGTCTTTATAGCTATCTTAAGCCTATCAGTATGGAATCTTCCATATTGTGTATAACATTCAATTAAGGAGCGTGTTTTATCTATGAGCAAATTTAAAACCATGGATGGTAACGAAGCAGCTGCATGGGTGTCCTATGCATTTACTGAAGTTGCCGCAATTTATCCGATCACGCCGTCTTCTCCTATGGCAGAACATGTCGATGATTGGTCCGCCACTGGCATGAAAAACCTCTTCGGTCACAAAGTTCACGTTGTTGAAATGCAGTCCGAAGCTGGCGCTGCCGGCGCATTCCACGGTTCCTTACAGGCTGGTGCTTTGACCACGACGTACACTGCATCTCAGGGCTTCCTCCTCATGATGCCGAACATGTACAAAGTTGCCGGCGAACTCCTTCCGGGCGTATTCCACGTAGCTGCGCGTGCTTTGGCTAACCATGCACTGAGCATCTTCGGTGACCATCAGGACGTCATGGCTGCTCGTGCAACGGGCTGCTGTCTCTTGGCCGAATCCAATGTTCAGGAAGTCATGGACATCGCTGGGGTCGCTCACTTAGCGGCAATTAAAGGTTCCTTGCCGTTCATCAACTTCTTCGACGGTTTCCGTACGTCTCACGAAATTCAGAAAGTTGAAGTCATGGATTTCGAAAACTACAGAAAACTCGTTGACTGGGAAGCTATCGACAAATTCCGTAAACGTGCTCTTAACCCGGATAACCCGCAGGTTCGCGGCACGGCTGAAAACCCGGACGTATACTTCCAGCACACAGAAGCTGCCAACAAGTTCTATGATGCTATGCCCGATATCGTAGCTGACTACATGGACAAGATTTCTGAAATCACTGGCCGCTCCTACAAACCGTTCAACTACTACGGTGCTCCTGACGCTGAATACGTCGTCGTTTCCATGGGTTCTCTCTCCGACGTCGCTAAACAGACCGTCGAATACTTGCAGAGCCAGGGCGAAAAAGTCGGCGCTATCAACGTTCACCTCTATCGTCCGTTCTCCAACAAATACCTCCTCAACGTTCTTCCGAAAACGGTCAAGAAGATTGCTGTCGTCGACCGCACGAAAGAACCGGGTTCCCTCGGCGAACCGCTTTACCTCGATATCACGGGCTTCGTAAAAGAAGAAGGTCTTAACATTGACGTCATCGGCGGCCGCACCGGCATGGGCTCCAAAGACGTTCTTCCGGAAGACTTCCTCGCCGTCTTCAAAGAATTGAAGAAAGATCATCCGCTCAATGGCTTCACCCTTGGCATCGTCGACGACGTTACCAACCTCAGCCTTGCTCGCGAACCGAAAATGCCGCTTGACACGACGGGCCTTACGTCCTGCAAATTCTGGGGCTTCGGTTCTGACGGTACTGTCGGCGCTAACAAATCGGCTATCAAGATCATCGGTGACCATACGGATATGTATGCACAGGCATACTTCGCGTATGACTCCAAGAAATCCGGCGGCGTAACGATTTCTCACCTGCGTTTCGGTACTCGTCCGATCGACATGCCGTACCTCATCGACGCAGCTGACTACATCGCTTGCCATCGTCAGTCCTATGTAGGCCGTTTCGACGTCCTCCGCGGCATCAAAGAAGGCGGCACGTTCATGTTGAACTGCACCTGGACTGATGAAGAACTGGAACACGAACTTCCGGCTCGCATCAAACGCGCTATCGCTAAAAACCACGTTAAATTCTACACCTTGAACGGTGACGCTATCGGCCAGAAACTCGGCCTCGGCACTCGTATCAACATGGTCATGCAGGCTGCATTCTTTGCCCTCGCTAAGATCATCCCTGTAGAAGACGCTGTTAAATACTTGAAAGACTCCATCATCAAGAACTACGGCAAAAAAGGCCAGAAGATCATTGACATGAACAATGGCGCCGTTGATGCTGGTATCAAAGAATTCCATGAAGTTAACTATCCGGCTTCCTGGGCTGATGCCGTTGACGAAGTCGTCGAAGGCCGTCCGGCTACGAAGTACTTCACGGATGTTGCAAAACCGATGCTCGAACAGGTTGGCGACGATCTCCCGGTTTCCGCATTTGTCGGCCGCGAAGACGGCACCATGCCTTCCGGCACTTCGAAATTCGAAAAAGCCGGCCCGGCTCTGCACGTTCCTTCCTGGGATAACGAAAAATGTATCGGCTGCCTCCAGTGTTCCTTCGTTTGCCCGCACGCTACGGTTCGTCCGTGCTTGACGACCAAAGAAGAAACGGCTGCTGCTCCGGCTGGTTACAAAGTCGCTGTTAAAGCTAAATCCGGTAAAGAATATGATTTGGCTATTGTCGTCGACCAGCTCGACTGCCTCGAATGCGGTTCCTGCGTCAACGTCTGCCCGGTCCAGGCTCTGACCATGGTTCCGAACACCGACGAAGAACGCAAGAAGATGGAATTCTGGTACTATGCTACGGAAAAGGTTGCTCCGAAAGCTAACCCGCAGAACAAGAAGACCGTTATCGGTTCTCAGTTCGAACAGCCGCTTCTCGAATTCTCCGGCGCTTGCGCAGGCTGCGGTGAAACTCCGTATGTCAAACTCGTTACACAGCTCTTCGGCGACCGCATGATGATCGCTAACGCAACAGGCTGCTCCTCCATTTGGGGTGCATCGGCTCCTGTTTCCCCGTACACCATGAACGCTGCCGGCCACGGTCCGTCTTGGGCAAACAGCCTCTTCGAAGATGCTGCTGAATTCGGCCTCGGCATGTTCCTCGGCGTAGACAAAGTCCGTAAAGACTTGGTCGAAAACCTCGACGCTGCAAAAGCTGTCGCTTCTCCGGAACTCCAGGAAGCACTCAGCGATTGGGCTGCTCATGCATACGAAGGCGAAGGCACTCGTGAACGCGCTGATAAATTGACGGCTCTCCTCGAAAAAGAAGCTGCCGGCAAACCGGTTCTCGAAGACTTCCTCGCTAAGAAACAGTTCTTCGTAAAACGCAGCCAGTGGATCATCGGTGGTGACGGTTGGTCCTACGATATCGGTTACGGCGGTGTTGACCATGTCCTCGCTTCGGACAACGACATCAACGTCCTCGTTCTCGATACGGAAGTTTACTCCAACACCGGCGGTCAGTCCTCTAAAGCTACCCCGACTGCAGCTATCGCACAGTTCGCTGCTGCCGGCAAACGCACCAAGAAGAAGGACCTCGGCATGATGGCTATTTCCTACGGCTATGTTTACGTAGCTCAGGTAGCTATGGGCGCTGACAAGAACCAGCTCCTCAAAGCTATCACCGAAGCTGAAGCTTACCATGGCCCGTCCTTGGTTATCTGCTACGCTCCTTGCATCAACCATGGTATCCGTAAGGGCATGGGCAAGAGCCAGACAGAAGAAAAACTCGCTGTCGAATGCGGTTACTGGGATCTCTTCCGTTACAATCCGGAACTCAAAGAACAGGGCAAGAACCCGTTCAGCCTCGATTCTAAAGAACCGGATTATGGCAAATTCCAGGAATTCTTGCAGGGTGAAGTTCGTTACGCATCCCTCAAGAAGAGCTTCCCGGAAGAAGCCGAAGCCCTCTATGCTAAGACTGAAGCTGACGCTAAGAATCGTCGTCATTCCTACGTCCGTCTCCAGAAGGGTTTTGAAGACTAATTTAAATGCACTTGCTGCATAGATAAATAGCGGAAAGGCTCTGCACGGTGGTTTCCACCATGCAGGGCCTTTTTGTTGTTTGTTATTTATGGGGAAGTAGTGTATAATGAATCGTGATTGGATTATTAATTTTTTATTCTCTATCATAATAATTAAATGAACTAGGGGGCCTCTTTTATGTCATCTAAAATGGGTACGCTTTGTATTGTCTTGGCAGCCCTTGCTTTTGGGACCATGGAAATTTCGCTGAAGATTGCCGGTACGGCTTTTACACCGTTTCAGCTGACCTTTCTCCGCTTTCTCGTAGGCGGCATCCTGCTCATGCCGCTGGCCGTTCGCGATATGAAGAAGCATCAGATTCGTCTCAGGCGGACTGATTGGGGGTATTTAGCCGTCTTGGGACTGGTCAATATCTGCTTCAGCATGATCCTCTTCCAGATCGGCGTCAACATGGCCAATGCCAGCCTGGCGGCCATCGTCTTTTCCAGCAATCCTATCTTCGTCATGATTTTTTCCTATTTTCTCATCCACGAAGCCTTTACGCGCAAGAAGGCCATCACCTTGGTATTGAGTCTCATCGGCCTTATCATCGTCGCCAATCCCGTGGATATCATCCAGAACGGAAATGTAGGACTTCTGGTGTCCTTGGCAGCGGCTATTTCCTTTGCCTTTTACACGACCTTGGGGAAACTGCGGATCGGGAAATTAGGGGGCAACGTCGAAAACGCTTTCAGTTTTCTCATCGGCTGTCTCTTTCTCTTGGTCATTCTGATTTTCCACGGCGATCCGATCATTGCCGGCATCAATTCCCACACCATTTGGCCGCTCCTGTATTGCTCCTTGGTCGTCACCGGTTTTGGCTACCTGTTCTTCATGAAGGCCATTGAACTGACGGGTCCGTCCAATGCGTCCTTTGCTTTTTTTATTAAGCCTATCATCGCCCTCATCTTGGCCTCGATCATCTTATCGGAACCGATTACGGCCAACGCCGTCATCGGCCTGGTACTGATCCTTTTAGGCTGTACCATGGCAGGGCCTATTGAACGTCTGATTTTCTCTCATCGGGCTATTGGCGAAATCGCCGGCCGTACCAACCATCCGGCTTGGATGAAGGAAGATACGGACAGCCCCTTAGTCATTACCATTTCGCGTGAATTCGGCAGCGGCGGCCGGAATATCGGGAAACTCGTGGCCCGTAAATTAGGCGTTCCGTACTACGATACGGAAATTTTCAACCGGACCCAGAAAGAACATCCGCAAACTGTCATCGCCTGGTGCAAGGACCAGAAGCGCCGCTTGGGGCCGCTCCTGTCTAAGGTATACGAAGATTACGTCCACTATGCGTCGGGATATGAATCGAATCAGATGGAAATGTTCCGCGATGAAGCTGAAGTCATTGAAGCCCTGACGACGGGGCATTCCTGCGTCATCGTCGGCCGCTTGGCAAACTACGTCCTGCGCAAACGACCGAACACCTTCAATATCTTCATTTCTTCCGATCCTGATTGGGCCGTCCAGCGCATCATGCTCCGGGAACATATCGACGCCGACCGGGCGCGTAAACTCCGCAACCACGTCAATCGTGAACGTCGGGATCACTGTATGTACTGCACCGATTCCTATTGGGGTTATGGGGCCAACTACGATTTGAGCCTTAAATCCAGCGACTACGGCATCGTCAAGACGGCCGACCTCATCTTAGAAGCGGCCCGTCATCGCCTGACCATTTCTCAAGACGATATCAATCCCACAGAGAAGGAAAGGGAAACGGCGAAGGCCGGGACGACTTCGGAGGCATTGTCGTCGTAAACTCGATGTTTTCGATATCGACATGATACAGAGGGCTATTCGTGATTTTTCATGAATAGTCCTTTTTCGCTATCCTCGAAAAGGGAGGCGAAGTGGAGACTGTAAATAAATGGTAAAATCCATTTCTAAGATGAGAATCTTGCTAAGTGCATATTAATTTAGTCTTTATTTTGAGAATAGAAAGTGATAAAATAATAATTGATTTATTGATAGTGATTATTCCTGAGAATGAGTTGTGATGCAAATGGAGAAACGATGGCAGTTTGCCCCCTTCGAAGAGGGCCTTACGTCCGCCTTAACCGAACAACTGCATATATCGCCGATTTTGGCCCAAATACTGGCTAATCGCGGCATTGCCGATGTCGAAGAAGGGCGTCACTTTCTCCAGGACACATTGAACGACATGGCCGATCCGTTCTTGATGGACGGGATGGAAACAGCCGTCCGTCGGCTGAAGCAGGCCGTAGAAGATAAAGAGCGCATCGTCATCTATGGTGACTATGACGTCGACGGGATTACGTCGACGTCACTTGTTTATTCAGTTCTTCGGGATCTGGGAGCGTCGCCGCAGTTCTATATCCCTGAGCGGCAGAGTGAAGGCTATGGCCTGAACGAAGAGGCCCTGCAGCACTTAGAGCATGAAGCGGATGTTCTCATTACCGTCGACTGCGGTATTTCATCGTATGAGCTGGTTCGTGAGTTTTCACCTCATCTTGATATCATCATTACCGATCATCATGAGCCGCCGGAGAAGATACCGCCGGCCTTGGCCGTCCTCAATCCCAAGAAGCCCGGCTGTCCCTATCCCTTTAAGGAACTGGCCGGTGCCGGCGTGGCCTACGTCCTTTGCCGGGCCCTCTGGCAGCGCTGCTGTAACGAAGATCTGGCAGGCTATTCGGATCTTTCGGCCTTGGGAACCATTGCCGACCTGGTGCCTTTAATCGGAGAAAACCGCATCATTGTCCGCCAAGGGCTGGAATTGATGAAAAAGGGGCAGCGCACGGGATTGTACGCCTTGCTCCGGGCTTCGGGGCTTGTCGATAAAGAAATCACAGCCGGCCGCATCGCCTTTACGGCAGCGCCGAGATTGAACGCTGCCGGCCGCATCAGCCATGCGACAAAGGGTGTCGAACTGCTCTTAGAGACGGACGACGAAAAAGCGGCGGCTGCTGCCGCGGAGCTCAGTGAACTCAACGCCGAGCGTCAGGACATCGAGCACACCATTGCCAAAGAGGCCATCGCCCAGATCGAAAGCCGGCAGCAGGGAAGGGACGGCGTCCTCATTGCCAGTCATGAAGGCTGGCACGTCGGCGTCATCGGCATTGCCGCATCGCGCCTCGTCGAAAAATACTACCGGCCGGCCTTGGTCATTACCATTAGCGACGGCATCGGCAAGGGCTCATGCCGCAGCATCAGCGGCTTCAATATGTATGAAGCCCTGCAGTCGGCGAAAGACCTGCTCATCCAATTTGGCGGCCATACGATGGCAGCCGGCTTTTCCATCAAGGCCGAAAACATCGAAGGCCTGCGTGAAAGGCTTTTGGCCTATGCCAAGGAGCACATGACGGCCGACGACTACATCCCCTTGGTCCATTTAGATAAAGAGCTGGAAACACAGGACGTCTCGCTGGACATGATTGCCGAGCTCTCCTCGTTAGAGCCTTACGGCATGGGAAACAGCCGGCCCGTCTTTTCCCTGCGGAATCTGACCGTCGAAGAAATCCGGCCCATCGGACGGGATAAGCAGCACGTCCGGATCGTTGCCGGCGGTCCTCATAAAACAAGGCTCAGCGGCGTTGCCTGGTCCCGGCCGGATCTTTGCGATGCCATCGTCGAAGGCGATATCATCGACGTCGCCTTCCATCTCGAACGCAATGATTTTAACGGAACGTCGTCGCCTCAGCTGGTCGTTCAGGACGTCCACGTCTTGAATAAGGAGGTCACCCTCAACCGGACGGTCATGGTCGATATCTACATGGCCCTGAAGAAACTCCTGCCCGAATGGGGGATGCCTGTTTGGCAGGTCCGGCGCCGCATGGCAGCCTCTCAGGCCGACCGCTACGACGTCCATACCATTTACGCGGCCATCGTCGTCCTTCGGGAAATCGGCGTCCTCAAAGTGCGCCAAGATGACGACGGCCCGGTCTATTATTTTCCTATCCTTGCAGGGAAAATGAATCTTCATATGTCCCCGACGTATGAATTGTATTGCAGGGAGTAAGGAGGTTTTTTATGGGAGAAAGAATTCAAGATGCCGAATTCAGGCACCTCATCGATACGATACACTCGTACCTGCCACAGGCAGACTGCGAAGATGTAACGAAAGCATATCATGCGGCAGAAGAAGCCCATAAGGAACAGCATCGCGTCAGTGGGGAACCTTATATCCTGCACCCCCTGGCGGTGGCCCAAATTTTGGCCGACATGAAAATAGATACGACGACGATCACGGCAGCCTTGCTCCATGACGTCGTAGAAGACACAGCCTGTACCCTTGAAGACCTGCGCCAGGAGTTCGGCCGCGAAGTCGCCTTTCTCGTCGACGGCGTTACCAAGTTAAGCCGTCTCAATTACCGGACGAAGGAAGATCAGCAGCTCAACAGCATGCGCAAGATGTTTTTGGCCATGGCCAAAGACGTCCGCGTCGTCGTCATAAAGCTTGCCGACCGCCTGCACAATATGCGGACCCTGCGCTATATGCGCAGCGACAAGCAGAAGCGGATCGCCCAGGAAACCCTGGAAATCTTCGCGCCCTTAGCGCATCGCCTGGGTATTTTTAACATCAAATGGGAGCTCGAAGACCTGTCCTTCCGCTACCTTGAACCGGATAAATACTACGACCTCGTCGATCAGATGAAACAGAAGCGGCACGTCCGCGAAGAAATCGTCAACGAAGCCATTGACGTCCTACGAAAAGCCCTCGACGACGCCCACATCCACTGCGAAATCAACGGCCGGCCCAAGCATTTTTACAGCATTTATAAGAAAATGAAAAAAGATAACCGCGACTTGAGCCAGGTCTATGATCTCTTTGCCATCCGGGTCATCGTCGACGACGTCAAGGACTGCTACGGCGTCCTGGGAATCGTCCACAGCTTGTGGAAACCCTTGCCGTACCGCTTCAAGGACTACATCGCCATGCCTAAGCCCAATAACTACCAGTCCCTGCACACGACGGTTATCGGGACCCGGGGACAGCCCGTTGAAATCCAAATCCGCACCTGGGAAATGCACCACATCGCCGAATACGGCGTCGCCGCCCATTGGCGCTATAAAGAAGGCAACCAGACGGCGAATAAGGACGCCTTCGATGAAAAGATGGGCTGGCTGCGCAACCTCCTGGAATGGCAGGATACGAGCAACCCCCAGGAATTCGTCAACGCCTTAAAGCTCGATGCCTTTTCGGACGAAGTCTTCGTCTTTTCTCCGCGAGGTGACGTCATCGACCTGCCCCAGGGGGCCATTCCCATCGACTTTGCCTACCGCATCCACACCGACGTCGGCCACCGCTGCGTCGGCGCTAAGATCAACGGCAAGATCGTGCCTCTCGATTACCGTCTGAAAAACGGCGATATCGTTGAAATCATTACATCTAAGACGGGAAAACCGAGCCTCGACTGGCTCAATATCGTCGGCAGTTCTGAAAGCCGTTCGAAGATCCGCAACTGGTTCAAGAAAGAAAACCGTGAGGAAAATATCGAAAAAGGTCTCGAAGCCTTAGAGCGGGAATGCAAACGCCTCAATCACGACTGGAAGACCTTAAACGTCGGCGGACGGCTGGGCCGGGTAGCCAAGCAGATGAACGCCGGCTCGGAAGACGATTTGGCAGCGGCCGTCGGTTACGGCGGTTTTGCCGTCAATACGGTCCTCATCAAACTCCTGGAATTGCAGAAGAAAGATTTGCAGAAGCAGGAAGAACAGAACACCAGCCTGGTCATGCTGGAAAAACTGAAACCCCGCAAGCCGGTCAAACACAGCGGCACGGGCATCTTGGTAAAAGGGGAGCCGGGTCTTCTCGTGCGCCTGGCCAAATGCTGCAGCCCCGTGCCGGGCGATCCCATCATCGGATTCATCACCCGCGGCCGCGGCGTCTCGGTCCACCGGGCCGATTGTCCCAACGTTACCCACGGCCAGAGTGACGTCGACCGCTTGATCGATGTCGAGTGGGATTACGAAGGCGATGAACGCTTTGAGGTCAACATGGAAATCGTCGCCTACGACCGCACGGGCATCATGGCCGAAATCATGGCCGCCTTGGCAGAAATGAAAATTTCCATCTTAAGCATCAATGCCAAGACCAGCGATACGAAAAACGTCGTCATCCACATGGGCATCAGCATCAAGGACTTGGCTCAGTTTGAATTCATTACGACCAAGATCCGCCGCTTGAAGGATGTCTATGCCGTAGAACGTTATACAGGAGGAAGCATGCAATGAGAGCCGTCGTACAAAAGACGCTGACATCATCGGTCACCTCAGACGGCGTCCTCGTCGGAAAAGCGGCCGAAGGCCTTACGGTCCTCCTCGGCGTCTCCGTCGAAGATGATGAAAAGGACGCCCTGTACCTGGCCGATAAGATCGTTCACCTGCGAATCTTTGAAGATGAAGCGGGGAAACTGAACGACTCCCTTCTCGATAAAGGCGGTGACATGCTGGTCATCTCTCAGTTTACCCTCTATGGAGATGCCCGCCACGGCCGCCGCCCAAGTTATACAGAAGCTGCCAAACCGGAACAAGCCGAAGCCTTATACACCCGATTCGTCGAAGCTGTACGCTCCTTTGGAGTCACGACGGCGACGGGCCGCTTCCGGACCCATATGGTCGTATCCCTCGATAACGACGGGCCGGTTACCATTTTATTGGACAGCCAGAAAAATTTTTAAGGAGGAATCGACATGAGTATGCAATATATCAGCATGGAACTCGGACCGATCATGACCAACTGCTACGTCGTCTATGACAGCGACACGAAAGAGGCCATGGTCGTCGATCCGGCCTGGGATTACAACGCCATCGACCGGGCCCTGTCCCGCTATGAGCTGGATCTGAAATTCATCTTCCTGACCCATGGTCATGCCGACCACATCGGAGCCTTACAGGAGCTTCGCCAACGCAAGAACGTACCGGTCTACGTCGGTGCCGGCGATGCCGGGCTCATCTCTAATTCGCATCACAACCTGTCCATGTTCATGGGACAGCCCATTGAATGCACGTCTGCCGATCACTTAGCCAAAGACGGCGACGTCATCAGCCTGGGAACGCTGCGCTTCAAGGTCTTGGAAACGCCGGGCCATACGCCGGGCGGACTCAGCCTCTATGGAGAAGGCGTCGTCTTTTCCGGCGACACCTTGTTCCGCTATTCCGTCGGCCGGACCGATTTATACGGCGGCTCGTCCGATATCTTACTGGACAGCATTGAAAAGAAACTCTTGACCCTTCCTGACGATACGGTCGTCCTGCCCGGCCACGGCCCGGCGACGACGATCGGCGACGAACGGATGGGCAATCCCTTCTTGGATGGAGGCTGGTAAGCCATGATTACCTATAAGGAAGCAGAATTTTGGATGCGGGTTACCCTGGCTGTCCTGGCATTGGCCCTGTTTTTAACGGTCCATGCCATCTACTGGCCGGCCATCGTGTCCCTCATTCTGACCTTTATCCTTATGCCCATACGCGATGGCATCATCAAAGTGTTTCTGCGCCTTACAGGGCGCAAGATGCCGGTGAGCATTGCCATCCTTATCTCCTTTGTGGTCTTTATTTTCCTGGTGACGGTCATTACCAACATCATCGTCAAGCCTTTAGTGGTCCAGACGAATTTGTTGGCTGCCAACTTCAGCAATTTAGTCAATCGGACGGCGGACCTGGTCATGCAGCTTGAAAATGAACAGACCCAGCTTTACATTCCGGACCAGGTCAAGCGGATCATCAACGATGCCTTCGCTAAGGTCAGCAATTACGGTATCGACGGCATTACCAATCTCCTGCAGTCGGTCTTCGTCATTGCCGGCACGGTCGTCGAATTCTTCGTCGTACCCATCATTACCTTCTACTTCATGAAAGACGGCAGCCGCATGGTCCGGACCTTTGTCGGCATCTTTCCGGCAGGCTACCGCGACCACTTGGCGTCCCTCTTTCTGGAAATCCAGCACGTCCTGAGCCGTTACATCCGCGGCCAGATCCTCATGAGCTGCATCATTGCCGTCCTGACGTTTATCGGCATGTGGGTCCTGGGCGTGCCCTATCCGATGGTCATCGCCCTCTTGGCGGCCATCACCGAATGGATACCCATCGTCGGGCCAATCGTCGGCGCGGCACCGGCCATCCTCTTGGGGGCGTTAATTGACCTGTCCCTGGCCTTGAAGGTTCTCATCTTCTACGTCGTCATTCAACAGATCGACAGCCACCTCATCATGCCCCAGGTCATGGGTGCCGTTATCAAACTGCATCCCGTGGTCATTGTCATAGCCCTGCTCATCGGCGGGACCCTCTTTGGCATAGCCGGCATGATCCTTACCGTCCCGGTGACGGCAGTTTTACAGATTCTCTGCAAACATCTGTGGTTTTACAATACCTATAGAGAAAAGGCGATGAATAAAAATGGAAACCAATAAAAAAGAAATCATGGATACCATGATGAAACGCATGAAAGATAAGATTAAATTCAAAAAATATAAAATGACGTCTCAGCGGCAGATCATCCTTCGGACCTTCGTCGAAAGCCCGATTCGCCATATGAGCGCCGAAGAAGTCTTTGAACTGGTCAAAAAGAAGGCCCCCGATATCGGCTTGGCGACGGTCTATCGGACCCTTGATTTATTCACTCAGATGGACCTCCTCAAAAAGCTCGACTTCGACGACGGCTGCAGCCGTTACGAATTGAACGACCGCGACAATGAAGGCCACTACCATCACCACCTCATCTGCCTCGGCTGCGGAAAAGTGTGGGAATGCGAAGACGACCTTCTGGAAACGCTGGAAACGATTTTGGAAAAACAGCTTCACTTCCATACCGTCGACCATCAGCTCAAGGTCTACGGCTATTGTGAAGAATGCCAGAAGAAGCGCGACGCCGAAGCAGAAGCCGAAGCGGCTGCGAAAGAAGCGGAATAAGATGTCTGTAAAGACCTATACGTACTGCGGTCCCGAAAGCCTGCATTCCCTCGTCGGCCAGGTCATGGCCTCCCTGGGCTATGTCGGCGGTCGGGAAAGCCGCGACGTCGGAGCTGCCATCACCTTAAGGGACGATGGCAGCCATCTTTATGTCGGCTGTACCTTTACGGAAGGTGGGCGGTCGTGGTCTTCTGAAATCGGCCTCTTGGCGAAAGACGATCCGCGAAAAATCGTCAAAGACTGCCTCCTTCACTGGCACCAGCGTTTTACCGGTCACGGCCCCGGTCCGTGGGGAACCCTCATCGGCGTGCGGCCGACGAAACTCGTTCACCATCTCTTTGACCAAGGCTTTGATGAAAAGGGTGCCGAAAAGGTGCTGACCGATGACTATGACGTGGCTGATAAGACGGCTAAGGACCTCGTCGCCATGGCAAGTCTCCAGCGTCCCTATGTGACCGACCGCGGCCGGAAGATTGCCCTCTACGTCGGCATCCCGTACTGCCCCAGTCACTGCCTGTACTGCTCCTTTCCGTCACGCCTCATCGGCGGGGAAGGGGAGGACGGTCTCACGGCTTTTCGTGACGCCATGCTGCGCGATTTTGATGACTTGGCAGCCCTTTGCCGGGACTATGATCTTGACGTGACGTCCCTCTACGTCGGCGGCGGGACACCGACCTGTCTGCCGATATGGGTTTTGCAGCCCCTCATGGAGCGGCTGGCCCGAAATTTCCCCAGCGTCCGTGAATGGACCGTCGAAGCCGGCCGGCCCGACACGGCCGAAGAAGGCGTCCTTACGATGCTCAAGGACTGCGGCGTCAATCGCATCAGCGTCAATCCCCAGACGATGCAGCAGCATCTTCTCGATGCCTTGGGGCGCCGCCACAGTGTAGACGATATTTATACCA
Organism: Megasphaera sp. DISK 18; assembly: GCF_001682955.1. Classification (NCBI taxonomy): domain Bacteria; kingdom Bacillati; phylum Bacillota; class Negativicutes; order Veillonellales; family Veillonellaceae; genus Megasphaera; species Megasphaera sp. DISK 18. The sequence goes on along the minus strand of NZ_LUGJ01000016.1, from coordinate 7,485 downwards.
TGTATGAGACTTGCCGCAAGGTCGGATTTTCCGTCATCAACATGGATTTTATCGCCGGACTTCCGGGGCAAACCGTAGGGGATATGCAGGAAAATATGGAAATAGTTTGCAAACTGCACCCGGAAAATGTTACAATTCATACGTTAGCATTAAAAAAACGGGCACCTCTATTCCATCACGACCTGCGGGAAAAAATTCCGCCGGCTGACGTGACGGGCCGCATGGTCAGCCTTTGTCAGTCTGTTTTGGCAGGCGGAGGCTACGTCCCTTATTATATGTACCGCCAGAAATACATGGCCGCCAGCTTTGCCAATGTCGGCTACGCGCTGCCGGGCACGGTCAGTGCTTATAATATCGAGATGATGGAAGAACGGCAGTCTGTCTTGGCAGCCGGACCGGGCGGGGCGACGAAGTTCCTCGGCCGCGACGGTCATACGCTGGAAAAAGTATATATGCCGAAAGATGTCAATACATACATTCAGGCGCTGGACGACAAAATGGCTCGGCGCCGCCGTTTGTGTGCTATCGTATACGGAGGAGAGGATATTTAAAATGGCTATTACTGCACCGAGAGGTACGCAGGATTTCCTGCCGGAACAGACGGCGGAATGGCAGTGGCTGGAAGCAAAGATTCGGCAGATCTGCTCGCTCTATGGTTTTGGCGAAATCCGTACGCCTATGTTTGAAAGTACCGAATTATTTTTACGGGGTATCGGGGAAACGACAGACGTCGTTACCAAAGAAATGTATACCTTTGAAGACCGCGGCGGCCGCAGCATGACCTTGCGTCCGGAAAATACGGCATCTGTCGTCCGGGCCTTTCTCGAGCACAAGCTCTACGGCGAACCGCAGGTCCATAAATTGTACTATATGGGGCCCATGTTCCGTCATGACCGCCCCCAGGCCGGCCGCTACCGCCAGTTCACCCAGTTCGGCGTCGAAGAAATCGGCTCCAAGGATCCGGCCGTCGATGCAGAAATCATCGCCATGGCCTTCCAGCTCTTCCGGGAACTGGGCCTTACGGACCTCGTCCTGCACCTCAATTCCGTAGGCTGCCCGAAGTGCCGTCCCGTTTACCGCCAGAAACTGCTCGATTTCTTCGCCGATAAGAAGGATCAGCTCTGCGACGACTGCAACTCGCGTCTGGAAAAGAATCCGCTCCGCGTCCTCGACTGCAAAGAAGACGGCGAAAAGATGATGAAAATGGGCGTGCCTTTGATTACGGATAATCTCTGCGATGAATGTAAGGAACACTTCCACAAAGTCCAGGAATATCTGACGGCCATCGGCATTCCCTTTACCCTCGACCCGCGCTTGGTCCGCGGCCTCGACTACTATACCAATACGGCCTTTGAAATCATGTACGCTCCCTTGGGCGCACAGAGCACGGTCTGCGGCGGCGGCCGCTACGACGGCCTCATCGAAGAAGTGGGCGGTCCGTCGACGCCGGGCATCGGCTTTGCCATCGGCATGGAACGCTTGCTCCTGACCTTGAAGGAACAGGGCCTCATGCCGCCGATGGATGCCAAAAAGCCGGTATTCATCGTCGCCCTCGGCGATGCGGCCAAGACCAAGGCCTTTGAACTCCAACAGGCTCTGCGCCAAAAAGGCTTCTATGCTGAAATCGACCTCTTGGGCCGCAGCATGAAAGGCCAGATGAAGTCGGCCAACAAACTGAATGCCGATTACACGGTCATCATCGGTGACGATGAATTGGCCAACGGCGCTGCCATGGTCCGCGATATGGCCAGCAAAGAACAAGTCAGCGTTCCCCTTGATGGGATTGTTGCATATATGGAAACACACAAGAAGGGATGATTTACTCATGGATACAATGGAAGGTTTACACCGCTCCCACTACTGCGCTGAAGTAAGCGAAGCGGATAAGGGCAAAGAAGTCGTCTTGACCGGCTGGGTTGAACGCCGCCGTGACCACGGCGGATTGATTTTCATCGACCTCCGCGACCGCACGGGCATCGTACAGGTCGTCGCTTCTCCGGATTACGAACAGGCTTCTTTCGATAAGGCAGAACAGGTCCGCACGGAATACGTTCTCGTCGTCCGCGGCGTCGTCCGCATGCGTGACGCCGATACGGTCAACCCCAAGATGAAGACCGGCACGATCGAAATCCGCTGCGAAGAACTGCGCATCCTCAACTCGTCGAAGACGCCGCCGTTCTACATTGAAGACAACATCGACGTCGACGAAAAGATTCGCCTGAAATACCGCTACCTCGACCTTCGCCGTCCGGAAATGCAGAACAACCTTATCATGCGCCATAAAGTAAAGCATGCCATGCGCACCTTCTTGAACGGCCACGGCTTCATCGATATCGAAACGCCGGAACTGTGCAAGAGCACGCCTGAAGGCGCTCGTGACTACCTCGTACCGAGCCGCGTCAACGAAGGCAAGTTCTACGCACTGCCCCAGTCGCCGCAGATCTTCAAACAGCTGCTCATGATCTCCGGCATGGACCGTTATTACCAGATTGCCCGCTGCTTCCGCGACGAAGACCTGCGTGCCGACCGTCAGCCGGAATTCACCCAGCTCGACATGGAAATGTCCTTCATGGACCAGGAAGAAATCCTGACCTTGGTTGAAGAAATGGTACACTACATCTTCAAAGAAACCTTGGGCCACGACGTCCAGCTCCCGATTCACCGCATGACCTGGGACTATGCCATGGAAAACTACGGCTCCGATAAACCGGACCTGCGCTTCGACATGAAATTTACGGACGTAACGGAACTCGTGAAAGACACGGACTTCAAAGTCTTCCGCAGCGTCATCGATAACGGCGGCCAGGTTAAGGCCATCAACGTCAAAGGCGACGCCGACATTCCCCGCCGCGAACTGGACGGCCTCGTCGAATACGTTAGCCACTACGGCGCCAAAGGTCTCGCTTGGATCGGCTTCCTCGAAGACGGCACCTTGAAATCGCAGATCAAGAAATTCTTCGGCGAAGACAAACTCCTTGAAATCGGCAAAGCCTGCGGCGCTGAAAAAGGCGACTTGGTCCTCATGATCGCCGACAAACCGAAGGTCGTCGCTGCCGCTCTCGGCGAACTGCGTAAAGAAATGGCTCGCCGCATGAACCTCATCGACGAAAACCAATTCGCCTTCACGTGGGTCGTCGACTTCCCGATGTTCGAATACAGCGAAGAAGAAAAACGCTACGTTGCCATGCACCATCCGTTCACGGCTATGCGCGACGAAGATTTGGATAAACTCGAAACCGACCCGGGTCACGTCTATGCCAAGGCCTATGACCTCGTACTCAACGGCATCGAACTCGGCGGCGGCTCCCTGCGTATTTACCAGCCCGACGTCCAGCAGCGCGTCTTTAAAGCCATTGGCCTTACGCCGGAAGAAGCAGAACAGAAATTCGGCTTCCTCCTCCGTGCTTTCGAATACGGTGCACCGCCCCATGGCGGCCTGGCATTCGGTTTGGACCGCATGATCATGCTCATGCTCAAACGCAAGTCCATCCGCGACGTCATCGCCTTCCCGAAGACCCAGAACGCCATCGACCCCATGAGCGAAGCTCCGTCGACGGTTGCATTGAAACAGCTGCATGAACTTCATATTCAGGTAGAAGAAGACTTAGTCAGCAAATAAGTTTATACCATAAAATAAAAGAGAGGCTGTCCTAACGGATGGCTTCTTTTTTTGTATATAGATTGACAAATATCAATGTGAGAATTATACTGTTTATAGATTGATACATATCAATATGAAAGGGAGAGAGTCATGGAAGAAAAGGAAGCCATTCGCGTATTGAAAGCCTTAGGGGATGAAAAGCGGCTGCGTATTTTGTCGCTCTTGCGCCAGGGTGAACGCTGTGCTTGCGTCCTCTTAGAAGACCTGAATCTGTCGCAGCCGACCTTATCGCACCATATGAAGATTCTCTGCGATGCCAATCTCGTCACCGGACGCAGAGAGGGGAAGTGGGTCTACTATTCCCTGAATGCCCGGCAAGGGGAAGCCTTGCAGCAGATGATCGGCGATTTGATGAAACCTTCCGGTGACGCGGCTCCCGATGACAGGGACCGCTGCTGCTGAAGCCGGCGGTTTTTGCGATTCAATATATTGATAGATGTAAATGTATAAATTTATTGAGGAGGCTTTTATCATGAAACAGATGGAAATTTTTGAACAAGCGATGTGCTGCCCGACCGGTCTCTGTGGCCCGTCTATTGATCCGGAATTATTACGCCTGTCGGCCGTGCTTGAAACCTTGAAGGGGAAGGGCATCGTCGTCGGCCGTTATAACTTGTCGAACGACCCCATGAAATTCGTCCAGACCAAGGCCGTTACCGACTTTCTTCAGAATCACGGCCCGGAAGAGCTGCCCTTGGTCCTCGTCGACGGCGCCGTTCAATTTTCCGGCCGCTATCCGACCAATGAGGAGTTTGCCCATATCCTCGGGTTTGATGTCGCCCTGTTAAACGATGCGGCCCAAGCCTGCCAAGATACGTCCTGTGCTGATGGCGGCGATTCCTCGTCCTGCTGCTGCGGAGGCGATGCCGGTGCGGATACCTCTTGCGGTGACGATACAGGCAGTGATACGTCATCCTGCTGCTGTGGTGACGGCAGTTCCTGCTGCTAAGGAGACATGATGATGACTTTATATAATCCGTTAGCCGTTGTCCGTACGAAATACCTCTTTTTGACCGGGAAGGGAGGCGTCGGTAAGACGTCCGTTGCCTGCGCGACAGCTGTTGCCTTAGCCGATGCCGGGCGCAAAGTGCTCCTCATCAGTACCGATCCGGCGTCGAACTTGCAGGATGTCTTCTCTATGGAACTGAGTGATAAGGCGACGCCCATTCCGGAAGCCGCCAATCTGTCCGTCGCCAATTTAGATCCCATTCAGGCGGCAGCCGCCTATCGAGAAAGCGTCGTCGGCCCGTACCGCGGCCTGTTGCCGGAAGCGGCCCTGCGCAATATGGAAGAGCAGTTGTCCGGCTCGTGTACCGTCGAAATTGCGGCCTTCAATGAATTTACTCGCTTCCTGACCGATGGCGAAATCAGTAAAGATTATGATCACATCATCTTCGATACGGCGCCGACCGGTCATACCCTGCGGATGCTGCAGCTGCCGTCGGCGTGGAGCCAATTCATTCAAAAGAGCAAGCACGGCGCGTCCTGCCTGGGGCAGCTGGCCGGCTTGGAATCAAAAAAAGAAGTATATAAACAAGCCGTCCGGACCTTGGCTGACGAGACAGCGACGACGATGCTCCTCGTAGCCAGACCAGACCTGCTGCCCCTGAAAGAAGCCGGTCGAGCCTCGGCAGAATTGGAGGCTCTCGGCATTTCAAATCAAGTTATCGTCATCAACGGCAAGCTCACAGCTTGGGACGATGACCTTACCCGCAGCCTCTATGAAAAGCAGGAGTCGGCATTGAAATCCATTCCGGAACTGCTCCCGGCGCTGCCGATTTTTGAAATCCCCCTGCGTTCCTACAACGTGACCGGTCTCGACCATGTACGGGCCCTGCTCAAGGGAGAACTGGCCGAAGGGGAAAGAGGAACTGACGAGATGAAACCGGTCAGCCCTCTTTCGTCGGTCATCGATGACTTAGAACAAAAGGGCCGCAAAATCATCTTTACCATGGGCAAGGGCGGCGTCGGTAAGACGACCGTTGCGGCGGCCATTGCCATGGAACTGGCCCGGCGCGGCCACTGCGTCCATCTGACGACGACCGATCCGGCAGCCCAGGTGGACGACATCGTCGAACAGACGGTCGGTCTGACCATAAGCCGCATCGACGAAGCCGAGGCTTTGCAGCAATATCGCAAGGCCGTGTTGGACGAAGCCAAGGCCAATGGGTTGGGTCAATCGGATCTGGCCTACATCGAAGAAGACCTGCGCTCGCCTTGTACTCAGGAAATCGCCGTCTTCCATGCCTTTGCCGATATCGTCGATCAGGGGAATGACCAAATCGTGGTCATCGATACGGCGCCGACCGGTCATACCCTGCTTCTCTTAGAATCGACGGAAAACTACGATAAGGAAATCCGCCGGACCCGCGGCGTGACGCCGCCGTCGGTACAGCATTTACTGCCGCGCCTTAAGAGCGACGATACGGAAGTGGTCATCGTCACCCTGCCGGAAGCGACGCCGGTCTATGAAGCGCAGCGCCTCGAAGAGGACTTGAAACGGACGGAACTTCACTGCCGTTGGTGGGTCATTAACAAGGCCTTTTGTAAGGCCGGGACGACGAGTCCACTGCTTCAGGCCAAAGCCAATCAGGAAATCCCCTGGATCAATACCGTTCATGACCACACCAAGGGCCATGCGGCTTTGATTCCTTGGAAAGCCGATGAAGTGCGCGGCTCTATGTTAGAAAACTTATAAGCAGTCGGTGTCGATACGTCGGTCATCGGCTTGCGAGGAGGCATGTCATGGATCATGAACAGGCTGGAAGTATCAGCTTTTTCCAGCGATATTTAACGGTTTGGGTATTTCTTTGTATGGTGGCCGGCGTCATTATCGGCTATACCATGCCGGCTGTACCTTCCTTTTTAGATACACTGCAGGTCATGGGGATTTCCATTCCCATTGCCGTCTTGATTTGGATTATGATTTATCCGATGATGATGAGCGTCGATTTTAAACAGATTCGGGCTATTGGTCGGGAACCGAAGGGCCTCTTTGTCACTTGGGCGGCCAACTGGCTCATCAAGCCTTTTACGATGTATGCCATTTCGTACTTCTTCTTGTACATCGTCTTTGCCGCCTGGATTCCTACCGATTTGGCTCAGGGCTATTTGGCCGGTGCCGTCCTTCTCGGGGCAGCTCCCTGCACGGCCATGGTCTTTGTCTGGAGCGCTCTGACCAAGGGCAATCCCGGATATACCGTTGTCCAAGTAGCGACCAATGATTTGATTGTCCTCCTGGCTTTCGTGCCTATTGTCAAATTTCTCTTAGGCGTGTCCCAAGTCGTCGTTCCTTACGGCGTCCTCTTTATGAGCGTCTTCCTTTTCGTCGTCATCCCTTTGGCTGGCGGCATTGCGACTCGGGTCCTTGTCGTCAAGCAGAAGGGCCTTGATTATTTTGAACAGCGTTTTATCCATAAGTTCGATTCCCTTACGACGGTGGGGCTGCTCTTGACCTTAGTCATTATTTTCAGCTCCCAGGCTCAGGTCATCTTGTCCAATCCCATTCATATTCTGCTCATTGCCGTTCCCCTTATTTTGCAGACCTTCTTCATTTTCTTCCTTGCTTACGGGGCCTGCCGATTGCTGAAACTGCCCTTTGACATTGCCGCTCCGGCAGGGTTCATCGGGGCATCCAACTTCTTTGAACTGTCGGTGGCCGTGGCCGTCGCCCTCTTTGGCGTGACCAGCCCGGCCGCCTTGGCGACGACGGTCGGCGTCTTGACCGAAGTCCCGGTCATGCTGACCTTGGTCCGCATTGCCCTGGCGACCAAGTAGATTGGATTTTGACATGAAAAAGGACTCTATGAAATTTCATAGAGTCC